>JAQVVB010000044.1:8320-13160 GCA_028699215.1 Sphaerochaeta sp.
CCATAAGGGCGACGTTCACGGTCACCACCGAAGGAAGGACGGCTGTCTCTATCACCGGAAGGACGACGATCTCCGTAAGAAGGCCTGGAATCACGGTCGCCACCGAAAGAAGGACGACTGTCTCTATCACCATAAGGGCGACGTTCACGGTCACCACCGAAGGAAGGACGACTGTCTCTATCACCGTAAGGGCGACGTTCACGGTCACCACCGAAGGAAGGACGACTGTCTCTATCACCATAAGGGCGACGTTCACGATCGCCACCGAAAGAAGGACGGCTGTCTCTGTCTCCAGAAGGACGACGATCACCATACGAAGGACGACGTTCACGGTCTCCTGATGGACGACGATCATCACGACCCTGAGAATATTCACGTGGAGCTCTACGAGGTTCTACAGAAGCATCAGCATCGTCTGCATTCACTTCTTCATCGGAGTCAGAAGCAAGGGGAGCAATATCATCATCTTCCCATTGAAGGGTCAATACATCGTCTTCAATGCTGTTTGCTTCAGCAACAGGTGCCTCTTCATCAGCAAATTCAACTTCGTCATCATCTTCATCGGAAATTTCATTCTCGTCTTCGTCTTCAACAAAATCAGTGTCTTCTTCAATTTCTTCAGTTGCTGATACTTCGATTTCTTCAGTTGTATCTGCTTCAACTTTGCTCTCTACAGTTTCTTCAATAAAGGTCTCGGCCTGTACGGTTTCTTCTGCAACTACTGCGTCCTTTTTGACGTCTTCAATCATTTCTTCTTTAATTTCTTTTTTCTTAGCCATGGTTTCTTTTTCCATATTTTCATAATCGTGCTGCATTCTGGCAGCTTTCTTGTCAACGGTCTGCAGATCGCCTGCATAAAGCCGTACTTCCTGTTGCTTATACAGCAACCAACTTCTCGCGATTCCTAGGCGGTGGGTAAATCCATGCGCTGCAACACTTGAACTGATTTCCTCAACCTCATAACCTCGAATCGCACCTTTATCGAATCTGAATGAATTCAGATTTGTAGAGAACAAGAGAATTCCATCTCTTGTCAAAAGTGCATTCAGCACCTTCAGATAACGCAGGTAATCTCTTTGCACATCAAAATCATGCTCCATTTTCCTGCTATTGGAAAAACACGGCGGATCAAATACTATCAAATCATATTTCCGCCCTTCTTTAACAGCTTCCACTACATACTGCCAAGCATCGCCGGCAATACAGGGGAACAGTTCCTTCGGGAACCCATTGTCCAAAAGATTCTGCTGTGCCCAAGCTGTGTAGGTAGAGGACAAGTCCACAGACTCAACTCTCTTTGCTCCGCCTTTTGCAGCGTATACAGAGAAAGCTCCAGTGTATGAAAACAAGTTCAATACCGAAAGCCCGTCACTCATTTCCCTTACCATTTGCCGTGTAAGCATATGGTCAAGAAATAGTCCGGTATCAATGCGTTTGGTCAAATCGACGGTAAAAAGTAAATCATTTTCCGTTACCTGGACCTGGAGCGACTCATCGCTCTGAAGTTCATGCTGTTCTTTCCCTACTCGTTTTGGTCGGCGGTGAAACACTACATGATCTGCTTGGACATACAACATTCGGGAGACGATATCGCAGCATACCCTCTCAGTTTCGTCATCCAAGCCTTCTTCACTAAAATCAGTTATTCTCGCATAGGGGCCATACAAGTCTACAGTCACAAAAAATCTTTCAAGATTTCTGTCGTATACGCGCATGCACGTCGTTCCACTTTTCAACATCAAACGACGCATTTTCAATGCGTTTCCCTTTAAAATCTTTCCAAAATCCTTTTCCGTATAATCCATGTCATCCCTGATAGCTCTTTCTGCAACGCAGTGTATATGCTAATATAGAAAAAAGCTAGAGAAGCGAAGGAAAAAATGATGGAAGAAGACGCCCAAGCCTTTATTGCTGAATTAGAAAAAAAACACCAGGGAGAAATTACCTGGAGAACGTACGCTACATGGTATGGAAACGATAAGGAAATCCTGCGAGAATTCGGTGTATTCCTTTATCGGTGCAGAGATACTTTTTATTTCGAGGACTTCGAAAGAAATCCGAGCATGTTTGGAATTTCTCTCAAGCCAAAGAAAAAAAAGGAACCCTTTCAAAAATATGAGGGTTCCTTTTCTGTCTCCGAAGTAACAGCAACCCGCCAAGTCAGCAAATCCCAGGCCCAGAAAGTTGCACAAGGATTCAAAAATCAGGATACTTTATCCACGGCAAATATTTTTGATAAAATTTTCAGGCCGATGGTAGAAATGGTGACACTGAACGATGGATCAGTTCATTTTTTTGAATTGATTGACCGTAAGACATTTGAGGAACAATTACAAAGATAGGAGGAGAGCATGGGAGCTTTCAAAGCATATGATATCAGAGGAATCTACAATCAGGATTTCAACAAAGAAACTGTCTATAAAATCGGTTATTTCATTCCAAAACTATTAAAGAGCAAACAAGTTGTTGTAGGAAGAGATGTCAGAACCACTAGTGATGAAATTTTCACTGCATTGTGTGCCGGTATCACCGATAGCGGTGCAGATGTCTGGAACATTGGCCTTGCCACCACCCCCATGGTGTACTTCTCTACTGTACACTTTGAGTCTGATGCTTCGGTCCAGATTACAGCTAGCCACAACCCTCCTCAATACAACGGCTTGAAAATCAGTAGGACTAAAGCTGTTCCTGTAGGATCCGACAGTGGGCTGAAAGAATTGGAGCACATGGTTTTACACGATCCGATAGTTGTGGAAACCCAAAAAGGCTCTGTCATCGATAAAGATGCACGAACTCCGTACCTTGCCTTCCTCAAGCAGTTTGCTTCAGATATATCCAATCTCAACATCTCAATCGATTGTTCGCATGGAATGGCCAACTTGCTGGTAAAAGACTTGCTTGGTGATCATCACCACTATCTGTATGACCATTTTGATGGAACCTTCCCTGCGCATGAACCTAATCCACTTGAAGAAGAGAACTGCAAAGATCTCGAAGCAGCAGTCATCGCCAATGGCAGTGATGTTGGAGTGATTTATGATGGTGATGCAGACCGTGTAATGTTCATCGATGAAAAAGGTCGCTTTCTCCAACCCGACTACATCACTGCGGTCCTTGGGTATCATTATCTAAAGAAAGAGAAGGGAAATGTGCTTGTCGATATCAGAACCAGCAGATCAACCTCTGAATATCTTACCAAGCTGGGTGCAACTGTACATACCTGGAAGGTAGGCCATGCATTTGCAAAAACCAAATTGAGAGACTTATCTGCAATTTTCGGTGGTGAGCTTGCAGGACACTACTATTTTAGGGATTTCTTCAACTGCGACAGTGGTTTTCTTGCTTCTTTGATAGTTCTGAATGTCGTATCAGATCTCAAGAAACAGGGAATTACATTCAGCAGTTTCATAGATTCTATCATCGCCTATGCAAACAGTGGTGAAATCAACTTCAAACTAGAAGACAAGGACAAAGCAGTTTCCGCTCTGTATGATCGATTCGTACAAAACGACAAACCTACCAAAGTATTGGATTTCGATGGATATCGCATAGAGTTTCCCACCTGGTGGTTCAATGTCCGCAAATCAAATACTGAGCCCTATCTCAGGTTGGTCGTAGAAGCAAAAACATCAGAGGAATTGAAAGAAAGAAAAGAAGAGTTGTCATCGATCATCAAACAGTTCAATTAGTTTTTCAACTAATCGTTGAGGAGTGTTTTCAATGAAAGTATTACTTTTCGGAGGTGCCGGTTATATTGGCACTCATGTTTCGCTTGCCTTTCTTGACAGGAAGGATACTGTAGGAATTTTTGACAACCTTTCTTCTGGGTTGCGATCAAATGTCGATTCACGCTGTCTCTTCTTTGAAGGTGATATACTTGATAAAGAGCGGGTACGTGAGGTCTTGTCCCAAGGTTGGGATGCCGTCATTCATCTTGCTGCTTTCAAAGCAGCTGGAGAATCGATGATCAAACCCTTCAAGTATTCAGAAAACAACATCACAGGTTCTTTGAATCTCATAACAGAATGTGTAAAGGCTGGAATAAAGAACTTCATCCTTTCCTCTTCTGCTGCCGTCTATGGTGAACCAGCATATTTGCCAGTTGATGAAGACCACCCTAAACATCCAACCAACTATTATGGGTACACCAAACTTTGCATCGAGGAAAACTTACGTTGGTATTCAGAGCTTAAAGACTTCAACTATGTTTCTCTCAGATATTTCAATGCTGCAGGATATGACAATGATGGAAGAATGCTTGGCTTGGAAAAGAATCCAGCGAATCTCATTCCTGTTGTAATGGAGGTGGCAGCTGGAATCCGACCTAATCTTTTAGTGTTCGGCAATGACTATGATACTGCCGATGGAACGGGAGTGCGGGATTACGTACATGTCACAGACTTGGCCCAAGGTCATGTGATGGCTGCTGACTACGTAATGAAAAACCAAGAGAATCTTGTTGTGAATCTTGGTTCAGAATACGGGCTTTCCGTTCAACAGATCATTGATTCTGCCAGAGAGATCACGGGGAAAACAATTGAGGTCCAATATGTAGAACGAAGACCTGGGGATCCTGCAAAGCTTGTAGCTTCCTCTCAGAAGGCCCGTGAGGTTCTTGGGTGGAAGGCAGAACACTCTTCTGTAGATTCTATCATCGCGTCCACGTGGAAGGTGTACGAAGCAAATAGCGTCAAGGCTGGTTCGCTTCAATAACCTTTGAAAGTTCCCAAGAAAACGGCAGGTCTTCTGCCGTTTTTTTATCTTTCGTCTTTTCTTGTTCTTCAGCTTTTCATAGAGAATCCTGAAGGTGGATCATTTCGGTCCTGCTCGTTCTTAAGCA
>JAQVVB010000334.1 GCA_028699215.1 Sphaerochaeta sp.
CTGGTTCCCCTGAAGTACAGATCTTTGACCGTCTCATTCTAGAAGCTGATTTTCTGATCCCCCAAGGTATAGGAAAGAGCATCACCGAAGAAAGAGAGCCGGGCGTAGAACTGGTTGCTAAGGAAACCTCAGCTTTGTCATTGGTATCTGCTGTGGTGTATTGAGCGACCAAGGTATAATTCCCAGGAGCCTCGGGTGCAGTGAAATTTTGCATGGACTCAACGGGATTCCCATTCAGACTCCAGCTCAAGGTTCCTTCTGCGCTGCCTTTGGTAAGGCCGATCAACTGGGGAGTCAAGCTTTGCCGCGCATTGACTACATTCCCATGGATCCAGTTGATTGCCAGCTTCAACGGTTCGTTTTTGACCTGAATGAGGATTTTCTCGCGAGCTCTTTCCTTTTTGTTCTCATCATGGAAAGTGGATGTGATTTCGACATCTCCAAGAGCCTTACTGGTAAAGGAGGCCGTACTGGAAGAGAAAGTCTCCTTTGCTTGGGAAGGATCATCAAGATAGTTGACCGTCCAGGTGTACAAGCCATTCTTTATGCTCTTTCCCCCACCTTCTCCCAGTGTTGCGATCAAAGGAATTGCATATTGGGTGAAATACGTCTCTCCCTGTGCAGGCGATTGAATGACAAGAGGAATTTGACTTGATTCCACGGTAAAGACTGCTTGCTTGGTGGAAACAGAACCCATTGAATCGATAGTCCTTGCCAAAAGGGTATGATTTCCAAGATCGGCAGGTGAAAGGACTTTGGGGCTTTCCGTCAAGGGGACTCCATCCAAAAAATACTCGATGAGAGGATTTGGGTTCTTGTCTTCCACATCGAACGCAGTGGCTGTCCACTTCAAGGTTTCACCAGTGTATTGAACAGAAGGCATCGTAAGATCGAGATTTGGAAAAGTGTTGAGCTGAAGGTGAACGGTGACCAGTTTTTCCTTGCTTCTGTTCCATGCAGATGTGATCAATTTGATCTGCTGTTGACCAGTCAACCCATTGGGGTTGAAGAATGTCTCCCTTCCCATTGCGATGACTTTGTCATTGAGCATCCATGTATACGTTGCGCCGCTTTCCCCGGTGGATGAGAGGGGGATGGGTTTTCCCAACGAATACGTGATTTGTTCTCCATTCAGAGGCTTGTTGATCACAGGCAATGCAATATCACGAACGTTGATCGTCCGTTCCCCAGTGGTACGGATCATGCCGTTGTTCGCATACCTGCCCATAATGGTGAAGTTTCCAATTTTGTCAGCAAAAAAGAGGTAGGGTAAACCTGATTGACCGGTGTCTACGCCGTTCACAAACCAGGTGATGTGCTTCGCTGCCTCGCTGAGGTTTATGGATGATCCGTTCACCTTTTCTAATCCGACCATACATACTACAGGATTCTCTAGGAAAACCTGCACTGAATCTGAGGGCTGGATGAGATTGAGTTGGAAGTCACTCTGTACCTCTACATTGACCGAAATCGAGACGATGTTTCCCAATACATCTCTGGCACTTGCTGTGATGGTGTGCTTTCCGGGAAGCAGCTTACCAAGGGATCCTGTGGTGAAATTGCTGTTGGGAACCGGTTTGTTGCCCACTCTCCAGGTGATGAGATTCCAGGATCCTGAAACGATATCCAATGAAGCGAGTATGTTGGAATCAGGAGAGATACGCTCACCTTCAGAGGGCTGTTGTATCGCGAGTACCAACGGTGCATGCACGATCACCGGTTTTTCTACGCTATAGGTGTTTCCAAAGACATCAGTGGAGGTGACTCCAATGACATGGCTTCCAAGGGTGAGATTGGTGATGGTGGCCTGCTTGGTAAGCGGCATCTTTTCTTCTTTGTATACTTTTCCATCAACCGTGTAGGAAAGAGAGGCTATGAGTTCTCCAAAGGATGGGTCGCTGCTGGTGCTGACCGTCAGATCAAGATTTTGTCCACTGGCTATCTTATCCGGCATGTTGATGTCCCACACTCTATGAAGTTCGGCGACTTGGATATCCTTTCCTGTAATACCTGAAGTATTTACGGGAAGATAGTCCCCAATCGTTCCGTCTGCAAGCCTTACATTGGTTGCATAGCCGTCTACATCGATGCTGTGCATGCCTGGAGATAGACTCACGCTTTGTCCCGTATGCTTCTTCATGTCGACACGCCATTCGACACGATCGATATCCCTTGCCTCGAATTGAAGAGGTATGGGAGTATTCGGTGCATACAGATTGTTGTAGCTAAGGTTCTTTGGAATGACTATGCTGATATACGGATCTATCACCGTAAGCGTGTACAACTGATCCACAGTAAGGCCGTTCAGGGTTCCCCTGATTTTCAATGCGATGGTTTTTTCCGAGGCGGACGGGGTGAAGGAATAGGTGGTGCCGGATGCTGATAGCGAACCGTTCTTGAACCACTGTAGGCTTTCATTTCCCGATCTCGAGACGATCAGATTATACGTTAAGCCTGCAATGACTCTATCACCGTCTCTAAAACCTTCTGCCTGGAAGGAGGGGGGAGTTCTGTCTTCAACGGCAAAGGAGACTGATTGGGTCGGTGTCTTCTGCAGATCCGCGTTACCTGTAATTGCATACAAACCATTGACTGAAACTGTATACGCACCTACAGACAAGCTGCTCCAATTGAAATCTGCACTGATGGGTTGCCCATTCAAACTGAGCGTATACGAGCTCACATCGTTGGTTTGCACTGAAACTGCAGGTACTTGACCTTTTGCAAAACGCATACCTGCTTCTGGATACGTGATGGTGGCTTGGGGGTTGAGAATCTTCACCGCCCATTCATGTGTGGCTGTATATCCGTAGATGTCACCGACTTGGGCCCGAACCGTATAGAGTCCTGGTCCCCACGAGGCGTGGGAAATGCTTGCAGCCTCAGTTTCACGTATGGAAGCATCATCTTTGAGAATGGTCCACTTTGTAGGAACCATAGTGTTGTCGCTGGAAGCGGAAACATTGAATATCACAGGAACTCCTGATACCTGGTGAATGGTGGAGAGTGAAGGAACCGTGGATTTTATCAAGGGAGATTCATCTGTATACCCAGTGAGGTTCACTGTAGAGGAGAGACCGGTATATGTTCTCAGATTTCCATTGGCATCGATCGCTTCCATTCTCCATCCTGCACGAAGTGTGTGTGGCCCACTCGTATTGAAGGTTTTGTCCCAACCCTCGATCTCGACATCATCGACTAGATAAAAGAGTTCAGCGTCAACTGTCGATGCTGAAATGGGGATGACCGATCCAATCAAAAAGGAAGTA
>JAQVVB010000045.1 GCA_028699215.1 Sphaerochaeta sp.
CCCTCTTCGTAGCATAGCCTCCCTCAACCTTGATATCCTGAATCGTTCCATAAAAACGCCCACCAAAGGTCATATCAGTAGGGTCTGTAGTATCTGAGGGCATCATTACTGCTTCAGCAAAGGAGAAAAAGTCGATGGGATAATTGATCGAAACCATCCAGGTCGTCATATTGCGAAGCTCTGTCTGGGTGAAATCAAGTGCGGTGTCACTACTACCGTAGAGAACATCTGCAGCATTGAACACCCTTCCATCACCCCAAGAGAGCCTAGTCTTGCCCATGGTCAAACGAAAGGAGGGGAACTTAGCTTTCAGATAGGCTTTATGCACCACATCATCCAAAGACGTAATTGTCACCGGTGTCGATGCCTTCAGGACCACTTCACCTCTTACGTTTCCTTTGTTTGCAGAAGGGATGGCTAGAGAGAGGGAAGCGGGCATCCTTGCCATCCATACATCAGTATCTGCTCGATACGCGAGGGTAGGCAACATGGTCATGCTCACTACCGGATTCTCACTAGCAAAGAGGGAAAGAGGGTATACCAAGAAAAAAGATAGCAATAAGGAGATGCCAGCATGTTTGTTTACCATGTCAGATTCTCCAATGTAAAGATTTTTTTATCCAACACAGGATTTACCTCCAGAGAATCAAGACGCATGTAGGTATGTGAATCACGTTTCATTTTATCTTCAATCCTGGTCTCGGAAGCAATGACTCTTCCTCCTGCTTCAAGGGTGGACAAGACCTCCATTTCCTTGAGTAACCGGCCTTGGGCTGTTGAATACTGTGCTTTCCAGACAAGGTAGTTTTCAGTGTCGATCCAGAGCTTTTGGACTGGATATGCAACGGAGCGGGTCGTAGCTGTCAACGTGATGACGTAACACATGGTATCCTTGAAAGCCTCCGTACCTTCCAAAACCGCCTTGTAGTTGTCAAGAGTGTTTTTCTCTTCGGTCATGTCCTCATAGGAAATGTCCGATCCGAGCATTGATTGCCTCAGTGCAGCTCCCTGCAACCTGATCAACTCCTCGGCATCAGGATAAAACAGATAGAGACTTCCCTTTGTCCTCAATATTTTTTGACCACGTTCTGCAGTACTGGTGAATTCGATCAAGGAATCGGATTCCCCTTGGGACCACGCATTGAACGTACTGGTCTTCGTTCCAAAACGATCCTTGGTTTGAATGGATCCGGTGGAATAAGAGGTCTCAAAAGTTGCCAGTTCATCCATTTTCTGGATAATCTCTTCAGCGCTGACAGCTGAGAGATTTGAAGGAAGAAAAACCAATAGCAGGAGTAAAGGAAAGAGTAGGTGTTTTTTGGATTTGTCATGCTTACACATATCGTAAAGCCTCCACAGGTTCAATTTTTGATGCACGGCGAGAAGGAATAAATGTTGCAAGAGAAGAAATGACTACTGCATACAGCCAGATAAAGAACGATTTGAGAATATTGACCTGCGGATAGAAGATCGAAGAGACTTCCAAGTCGATTCCGCTCATTGCATCAGTAAAATTTATCCCGACTTTACTGAGATAATAGTTACCTATCATTCCAATGATCACTCCTACTCCCGATCCTATCACACTGATGAAGAACCCCTCCAGAAGAAAGAGTTTGGTCAACTCACTTCCTTGCATTCCCAACGCTGACAGGGTTCCTATCTCTCTCATCCTCTCAAAGATCACCATCATGGTGGTGTTGATGATAACGGTGCTTCCCAACAGGAAAAAGAAGATTGCTACAAAGTAATAGGCTACTTTCATGATGCGCAACATACTGTACATGATGTTCAGGTCCTTCCATGAACGGGTATCTGTCTCGATGCCCAAAGATTGGGAGATCTCGTCATGAATTTCCTGAGCAACTAATGATTCCTTGGCTCCATCCTTAAGCAAAACCAAAATCTCTTGTGAGAGACCTTCCATTCTGAGAAAGTATTGCATCCTGTCCAATGGGGCCCAGAACATATTTGTATTCAAGGATCCTACTGGAAAGGTTGCGATACCCACAACTTGCAGGGTAATGGCATTGCTGCCTCTTGCGGCTGTGGTGGTAAGCATCGTCACTTTGTCGCCGATGGATAGGTTCAACTCCCTTGCCATGGCAGAACCGATGAGCATTTCATTCTTTCCCTGTTCAGGAAGTCTCCCTTCCTTGAGAATAGCAGGAAAATCGATGAAAGCCTCTTCTGTGGAAAAGTCAGCACCGACTCCCATCACTACCTGACTGTTTTCCCCAATGTACATGTTTGCTGGAAACGAAATTCTTGCAGTTGCACTCTCTACTGAAGGGTTGTCCATGAGGATAGGAGCGATTGCTTCCCAATCAACACCCAGATGAAGCGGGTTGTACCGTTCATATTTTTCATAATCGACATTGCGGATCCGTACCTCTCCGGTATAGTAGGATTGCAGGTTGTTGGCCATGTCGATCTCCATACCATCGAGCAACCCAAAGAGCATGACGATACTCAACGCTGAAACCGAAATGGCAACAGCTGAAAGAATCGAGCGTCTGAGATTCCTGAATATATTGCGAAACGCAAGTCGCGGTAATTTAGTGGTCATCGTCAATACCTCCTATTGGTGCCTGAGACAGGATGGGATATCCATTTTCAGCGCTCTGCTGATGGGTATCCATGCAACTATCATGGAAAGGCCGATTCCCGCAACAAACGCTTCTATGAACGAGCTCATGCTCCACGCCCCGCGGAAGACACTCTGGATTCTATATCCCATATCCAAATCTCTCATCATCCACCCGAAATCGATACCGACATTGACCATATAGAGATTGGCCAACAGTCCCAAGACAATTCCAAAAACGGCACCAATGAATCCTATTCCTCCTGCTTCAATGAGGAACGCTAGACGAATATTGTTGTCACTCATGCCCATTGCACGCATCATACCCAGCTCTCTGGTTCGTTCATACATTGCCATAAGCATGGTGTTGGATATCCCTACTGCTGCAATGATGAAAACCAAAAAGAGAATCATCGAAGTTCCTCCGCGTTTTGCCTCGGCAATTGCCAGATAGTCCTTGGCCAATTCTTTCCAGCTATGTACTTCAAGATCAAGGTGCGAAGCTTCAATTTTTGCCTGGATCTTTGCCATCTCAACATCGATATCCTCATGTTCAGGGAGCAGTACATCAATTTCCGTTACCGCTTGATTCATACCCAGATAGTAGCCTGCTGTATCCTTGTCCATCATGAGAAGCGTTCTGTTTACATTGGGATTCGGGCAATTGAGGATACCGACGATCTGCATGTCCATCGCTTCATAGAATCCTCCATTTCCCCTTGCCACCAAGGTAATCCAATAACCTACTTTTGCGTTGATGTCCTCAGCAAACCAAGATCCGATGAGAATCCCATTCTCATCTCCTTTCTCCAAAAAACGTCCATCGATCAAGGTGTCTGAGAAATGGAAAACATCATTGTCTGTTTCTGGATCGATAGCTGTAACCAGCACATTCATGTTCCCATCCTCACCGAAGTCCTCACTATAGAGTATCATATCAGCAGTAAAAACCGTACGTGCAGTTGCCTTCCATCCATTCTCATCCAGCAGAGCGAGTACAGCATCAGGATTTTCTATGGAGCTTTCCATGGGAAAAAGCATGCGGTCTTCCCAATAAGAAGGTGCATGAATCCTTGCGGAAGCAGTCTCATACCAACGCAAGTTCCTCATGGATTCGTTTTCTGCTCCGATAAGGATGGAATCGACCAAAAGATACATCATCAAGCCCACAGCAATGGCTACGGCCGTGATGGATGTCCTTCTCTTGTATCGGCTCAAATTCTTGAATGCAAGGGTAATGATGAATTTCACAACTACCTCCTTTCGTCACTGACAATGTTTCCATCGTGCAACAGGACAAGACGTGAGGCGTAATCCATCACCATTTGGTCATGGGTGGAGAAGATGAAGGTCGTATGATATTTTTCATTCATTTTTTTCATCAGCTTAAGAATCTCTTCACCTGTTTTTGAATCCAGGTTTGCTGTAGGCTCGTCTGCCAAAATGATCTGCGGATTTTTCACCAATGCCCTGGCTATGGCAATACGTTGTTGCTGTCCTCCACTGAGTCGGCTGGGTCTGCGATTTTCCATGCCTTCCAAGCCCACTTCTTTAAGTACGGCATACGTGCGTTCGCGGATTTCTTGCTCAGGTACATTGAGAATGGAAAGAACGAATGCGACATTCTCATAGGCTGAGAGGACTGGAATCAGATTGTACGTCTGGAAGATGAATCCCAGATTATTGCGCCTGAACTCTGTCTTCTCTTTTTTATTCATCTTGGTGACTTGTTGCCCGTTGATCAGAATTTCTCCTTCATCGAGCGAATCAATGCATCCGATGAGATTGAGCAGCGTTGTCTTGCCTGAACCGGAAGGACCAGCAATGGACATGAACTCACCATCTCCAACTTCCAGAGAGACTTTCTTCAAAGCCTTCACTACACTTTCACCTGCGATATAGTTGCGTGATACCTTATCTACCTTGATCATGATCTACTCCTCTGTAGGCTGGTTTTTCTCTTCTTCCATTTTTCGTTTTAGTGCCTCTCCCTGTTGGAAGGCGGCACTGCCCATCACCGATCCAAAATCCATATGGTCGAGTATCGAGGCAGGCATCATCATCATGGTGCTGTTCTTTCGAATCCCTTCATAGATCATGTTCATGGAACGGAGTTGGAGGGCAACCGGATCGTTTGCATATTCGGCTGATGCTTCAGTGAATTTCTTTGCTATCTCCACTTCAGCTGCTCCAAGGATGATTCTTGATTCTTTTTCCCGTTCAGCTTGGGCTTGTTTGCTCAATGAATCTTCCAATTCTTTTGGTATGATGATGTCGGTGATCTCAACAGAGAGAATGGAAACTCCCCAAGGGTTGGTCTTGGCATCGAGGGCTTGTTGGATCTCTTTTCCCAGCTCTTCCCGTTCAGAAAGCAATGAAGAGAGACGATGCTTGCCTATGGAGTCCCGCAAAGCAGTCTGTGCTGAGAGAATGACAGCTTCAGTATAATCTTCCACCTCAAGGATTGCCTTTTTTGCATCCCAGATCATCCAGAAAGCCAGGGCATCTACATGAACAGGAACAGTATCCTTGGTAAGGGTTTTTTCTGCACTGAAATCAGTGGCCCTAATGCGCATATCGATGAAGTCAGCGATACGATCCACCATAGGAATCAGGAAGAAAAGCCCAGGACCATGGACTTTCTTGAATTTACCGAGTCTGAGGATAAGCACCTTGTCCCATTGGAAAATCATTTGTGTGCCAGAGGAAATCAACAAACCGAGTGAGGCTACTGCAGTCAGAGGATAGAGATAGATAGATAGCCTTCCCAATACCGAAATCCAAAGAAAAATAATCAAGCCAATGACGGTCGCCCACATGGGGAACAGGGTGATGAGTATTGCTGCACCCAGTACTCCCCCGATGAGAATAACAATACCTTCCATAGGAAATTGGGGATAGACCAATAATTGGACCCAAGCCCCTAAAACCATGAAAAGAGCAAGACAGAAAAAGGAAGCAGCACCGTAGTTGAAGTCCTTTTTCAAGGTGAACACCTTGCTGTTTTTGATACGATCAAATTTTTTCTGATATAGATTCATACTTGTTCCTCTTTTTTATTCATTTCCGACCCAAGTTCATTGATGTTGGTGAGTATTTCCTGCAAGGAAAATCCATAGGAAGCTGCTTTGGTTAAATATCCCTTTGTAATCTGTGAGAGGATTTGTTCCCGCTCTATGGCATTGAGATTGATTTTTTTATCGCTGATAAAGGTTCCCGAACCCTGTTGTGTGACCACAATGTTTCGAATCTCCATCTCTGCATAAGCTCGTGCTACCGTATTTGGGTTGATGCTCAAATCGACGGCTAGACTTCTGACCGTAGGTAGTTGAGATCCTTTTTCCAGCCTTCCATCTGCGATAGCCATTTCGACTTGGAAGATGATCTGTTTATAAAAAGGAACTCCGCTTTTCATATCCAGACTGAATTCCAATCTTTGTTCACCGGTTGACTTCACGATGCTCTTCCTTTTTTGTATTATTGTACTGGTGTATTAGTACAATGTCAACAGTATCATATACGCATGTTCGCAAATGAAAAGAACTCCCAAAAATGGGAGTCCTTGAAATAGAAAGAGAAATGTTACTGGTGTTTGATGAATGTACCTTCTCTCAGTTCCCGAGAGGCAAGCCTCAGTTCTTCTTGGGTGTTCATGACAATGGGCCCGTTCCAGGCGATTGGTTCTTTCAAGGGCTTCGCCGCATAGAAGAAAAGTCGAACCCCCTCTTCTGTGGCGGTCAAGGAAACCGTATCGCCGTCACCAAATAAAACAGCCTTGTGTGCTTCTACGCGTTCTTTGGTTTCTCCCACCAGTGCAGAGCCTTCAACGAAATAACAAAAAACCGTTTTCTCAGGATGTACTGAAAAAGACCATGCCGTATTTTTATCCAATTTAATGTCCAAGTAGACGGTCTTTACATAATCACCCTGCTCAGGGCCATTGGTGTCTCGATAGTTTCCACTGATGACTCGAATTTCAGCACCAGCTTCCTTGCACACTGGAATCTGCGCTTGTCTGATATCACGGTAAGCGGGGTCGGTCATCTTGTCCTTTTGGGGGAGGTTGATCCAAAGCTGTGAACCAAGCATCCGTTCACACCTTTGAGGCATCTCCTGATGGATGATTCCGCTGCCTCCTGTCATCCACTGACAACATCCATCGTCGATGGTGCCAGAGTTTCCCAGACTGTCCCCATGTTCGATCTTTCCGGTGATGAGGTAGGTTACCGTCTCGATTCCCCGGTGGGGATGCCAGGGAAAGCCTTTGGTGTAATCATCCGGATTAGTCGAATCAAACGCATCAAGCATGAGAAAAGGATCAAAATCATGAACATCGTTATACCCGATGACCCTGACCAACTTAACCCCAGCCCCGTCATATTGGGTGGATCCACCGGTTATCTTTTTTATTGGCTTTTGTTGCATTGACTGTCCTTTGCAGGCAATTGCCCTGCTAAATCACCAAGGAAGGTGGATTGAATACCCTTGCCTTGAGTTCCTGGTCGAGCATATAGAGAGCTTTTGCATCTGAACCAAAGAGGTTGTATTTATTGATGTTATCCTCAGCGTTCATCTCTTCTTCTCCCTGTTCCTTGACGAACCAATCGAGGAACTGCAGCGTCCTGTAGTCCTTGCGTGTCATTGCTTCTTCATAGATGGAATTGATCGATGCGGTGACGAATTGCTCATGTTTGAGAGCTTCTTCCAAGGGAGCTTTGTTGTCCTTGTATGTCTTGGTAGGGTTTGCAAGTGCATTGAGCTCGACTGGATGACCATTGTTCAGCAGATACTGTCTGAAGAGCATTGCATGAGCCATTTCTTCTTGTGCCTGCACCTTGAACCAATTCTCATAGCCGAGTAATCCTTTTGCAGCATAAAAATCTGCCATATCCAAATAGAGATAGGCTGAATAAAACTCTTTGTTGATCTGGTCATTGAGTAATTTCACTATGGACGTATCAAGCATATGATTTCTCTCCTTATTAGTTGTCCTTTCAATATATCATGAAATGTTCATATCGGCAAAAGAAACCCCGAAACGGGGAGATTGGTGAGGCCCTTGCTCAACTCGATTGCTGATGCTAGACTCATTTTCATCATGGATATGGGAAAGCGGAAGAATCTGTTACCAAATCAAAACCTCATTGTGGGATTTTTTTTGATTATTGCCATAGGGTCCTTACTTTTATTTCTCCCCTTTGCTCATCGAAGCGGCGTTTCCGTTCGTTATATCGACGCATTGTTCACCTCCGTAAGTGCTGTCTGTGTTACCGGTTTGGTTACCCTTGATGTTGCAGCCACCTATAACCTGTTCGGTCGATCGGTGATCACCTTGCTCATCCTTCTTGGAGGGCTTGGGTTTGCTTCTGTAGTCATGTCCTTTTCTTTGCTTTTAGGATGGAACATCGGTATCGGCAAGCGGAGTCTCATCAAGGAAGCCTATAACCTTGGAACAATGAAAGGGTCGTTGCAAGTAGTGAGGACCGTAGCCTTTGCTGCTCTTGTTTTCCAAGGCATAGGAACATTCATAGAGTATTTTGTCTTTCGAAAAAGCTATGCTCCTTTGAAAGCGCTTGGTCATGCAGCATTCAACACCATTTCCGCTTTCAACAATGCAGGGTTTGATCTGATGGGAAACTATCAGAGCTTGAGTGCCTACCAAGGAAATCTCGCTATGAATTTGACCACAGCAGTTCTCATCATCCTCGGAGGTTCCGGTTTTTTTGTCCTTGCCGATATCGGGAGAAACCGAAGATGGAAGCTCCTTACCATGCACAGCAGGGTAGTGGTGGTCATGAATACCTCACTCATATTGCTTGGTACCTTGGTGATCATGCTACTCGAGCATACGGATGTGCTTTCATCGTTCTTTCAGAGCGTCACTGCTCGAACCGCTGGTTTCAATACGATTGATATTGGAGCAATGAGCCAAGTAGGACAGTTTTTCATGATGCTTTTGATGTTCATAGGGGCTTCTCCTGGATCAACAGGTGGTGGTATCAAGACTACGACCACCTTTGCCTTGATCGTAAGCCTGAGTTCCATGATGTTCCATCGTGAACCTGCAGCTTTTCGCCGACGACTTTCAGATGAAAGCATAATCAAGGCCTTTCAGGTACTTCTGCTTGCCTTGTTGGTCATTGTTTTTGGCATTGTGGGTATTTTGATCGCTGAGCACAATGCATATACTTTTTTACAAGTATCGTTTGAAAGCGTCTCCGCTTTTGCCACAGTAGGCCTTTCGACTGGTATCACGCCACATCTGGGAACTGTCTCCAAATTGATATTGATTCTGATCATGTTCATTGGAAGGGTGGGGCCCATAACAATTGCCACCAGCTTGAAGGCCAAACCTTCAGTTCTCAAGCATATTGAAGAACAAGTATTCATCGGTTGAACAAGGAGCATATGAAATGAAAACTGGATATGATGATAATGCCTTTGGCATCATAGGGTTGGGAAGGTTTGGGCTATCTCTGGCTCTTGAATTGACCAATGCCGGAAAAGAGGTGATCGTATTGGAAATTGAAGCTGAGAAACTTGAAGCCATCAAGGATCAGATTTCCAATATCTACCCTGTGAAAGTCATCACCAAAGAAGTGCTTCAAGAATCCGGCATATCCCATTGTGGAACGGTCATCGTCTGCATCGGAAAAGACATTGAGTCAAATATTCTGGCTACGATGAGTGTTCTGGAACTTGGCATTCCCCGTGTCATTGCAAAAGCAAACAGCATAGATCATGGTAAAGTCTTGGAAAAGATTGGCGCACAGGCAATTTTCCCTGAGTCAGAGATGGGAAGTCGACTTGCCCACTCCTTGGTTTCTGCAGGTACGCTGAATTTTCTTGAGCTTTGTGAAGACTTTTCCATTGCAAACATCAATATCAACCAAAAATTCGTAAAGCAATCAATTGAAGAACTGAATCTTCGTAAAAGGTTCCATCTGAACATCATCGTAGTGATACGAGAAGATAAAGCCATCTCAGAAATAACTCCTGATCTTGTCTTGCAGGATGGGGATGTCCTTGTGGTTGCAGGCAATAACAACGCAATCAAACGGTTCGAAAAAGCCAACGAGTAATGTTACTCGATACGCTGTTTTCCGCTGACAAGATCTTGGGCAAACTCATAATAGCTTTTCGTGTTTTGCTCCATATGCTCCAGATCTTGTTCAGTGAGTTCTCTTGCCACCTTTGCAGGTGAGCCCATCAACAGACATCGTTTCGGATAGGTCTTGCCTTGAGGTACCAATGTACCTGCTGCAACCATCGTTTGCTCACCAATGATGGCTCCATCAAGTATGATGGAGCCCATGCCGATGAGACAATCATCTCCTATGGTGCAGGAGTGTAGGATTGTTCCATGACCGACTGTACATCGTTTACCGATGATGATCGGCATATCTTTACTGACATGCAAGACAGCATTGTCTTGGATATTTGATTGATCACCAATGGTTATTGATGCTTCATCTGCTCTGATTGTGGCATGAAACCAAACAGAAACAGCGTCTCCAAGATGTGCATCTCCGATGATATCAGCAGAAGGTGCAATATAACTGTGTTCTCCAACTTGTGGCGATTTTTCATTGTAGGACCTGATCATGGCTGTATCTCCCTGTGGCGAAATTCAATCATATTGAGCATATCCTGTAAATGAGTTCATCTGCTGTTGTATGCATTTTGGGGAGAAATGCAGAGTTGCATTCCTAAAGGTTTCGGAGGGCAATGCAAAAAGTATTGAAAAAAAAACAAAAACGTGTTGTTGCGATTTGTTGCTTCTGGGCCTACCATCAATCTTGTTGCGCTTTGTTGCGCATAGGATTATCACAAAGAAGGTGGAATAGTATGAATCAGAAGAATGCGACAAGCAGCATTGAGAACATTTACTCACTTGATGGCCGTGTGCCCCTAGGGAAAGCGATTCCTTTTGGTCTCCAACACGTCCTTGCTATGTTCGTAGCTAACTTGGCGCCTATCATCATTATTGCCGGAGTTGCTGGACTTGATGTCGGGCAACGCAGCATGCTCATCCAGAATGCTATGTTCGTTGCTGGAATCGGCACTATGGTTCAGTTATACCCGGTATGGAAAATTGGTTCCAGACTCCCCATGGTCATGGGTGTCAGCTTTACCTTCGTCTCCATTCTCTGCTATGTAGCAGCTACTTTTGGATATGGAGTGGCTGTTGGTGCAATTATCATTGGTGGTCTGGTAGAAGGATTCTTGGGTCTCTTCGCCAAGTACTGGAGAAAAGTCATCTCTCCTATTGTAGCTGCTTGTGTCGTCACTGCAATTGGATTCTCCCTCTTTGAAGTTGGAGCAAATTCTTTCGGTGGTGGAGTTGGAAGTCCTACATTTGGCTCAGGTCCCAACATCCTGGTGGCATCTGTAGCCCTCATTGGTTCTTTGGTGTTCAATATCTTTGCGAAAGGCTTTTACAAGCAACTTTCCGTTCTGTTCGGATTGGTTATCGGTTACGTACTTGCAGCATTCCTCGGCATGGTCGATTTCAGTGCCATCCTCACCAGCAAATTTATATCTTTACCGAAAATTCTCCCCTTTATGCCGGAGTTCAATCTCAGTGCCATTCTATCTGTAGTGGTGATCTTCTTGGTTTCTGCAACAGAAACCATTGGTGATACCACTGCAATGGTTGCCATGGGCCTTGACCGTGAACCAACCGATAAGGAAATTTCAGGATCACTTGCTTGTGACGGATTCTGCAGTAGTGTTTCTGGCCTTTTTGGATGTGCACCCATCACCTCCTTCAGCCAGAATGTCGGCTTGGTTGCCTTTACCAAGGTCGTCAACCGCTATACCCTTGCAACCGGTGCAGCCTGTATGATTCTTGCAGGTCTTTTTCCTCCCATCGGAGCCATTTTCGCTTCCCTTCCTGATGCGGTACTCGGTGGGTGTACTATCATGTTGTTCGGTCAGATAGTTTCCAGTGGAATACGGATGATCAGCAACTGTGGATTCTCACAGAGAAACAGCATCATTGTTGCTCTTTCCTTGAGCATTGGTCTGGGCTTTACCAGGGTTCCTGCCATCTTCTCTGTTTTGCCGACCATGGTAGCAGAAGTATTGGCCAACAACTGTGTTGCCGTAGTATTCGTCGTTTCCTTGATTCTCAACATCGTTCTTCCCAAGAGCATGGAAATCAAAGACTGAGTCTCTGAGGTATGGGGTCTGGAGGGAATTGCCTTCCAGACTCCATTATTTGCAAGCCACTTGCAAATTTACCCTGTTCATACTATCTTTTCCTTGCTTCCCTGGAGGAAATACTACTATGAATAAAACCCTACGTTTGGTTTTTCTGATATTCATCACACAATTTCTTGGTTTTTCTCTTTTTGCTACAGCGCAAAAGGAAGAACAGGGATCAAAAAAACCTATGCTCGCCGTGAGCATCCTGCCCCAGCAATATTTTGCCCAACACATTGCACAAGATCTTGTCGATATCGTGGTCCTGGTTGGAGAGGGACAGAACCCACACTCCTACGAACCCTCTCCCTCCCAAATGGCCCAGCTTGCCATGGCAGAAGCCTGGGTTCTCTCTGGAACAGATTTTGAACTCTCCTTAACAGACAAGATAACCTCTCTCTATCCAAATCTTCTTGTTGTAGACGGAACCCTTGGAATTCAGTTTCGTATGCTTGAAGAGCATGACCATGCCGATGAGTCCTCTCACGAAGAGAACCTGCTTAATATCGACCGTCATACTTGGCTAGGATGGCAAAGTTCAAAAATAATGGTCACCCATATCAAGGACACGTTGGTTGCACTGCTTCCTGAACACAGAACGGTTCTTGAACAGAATTATCAATCGTTACTTACTGACATCGATGATACTTTTTCGGAACTCCAGAAGCAACTTGCTCCTCTAGCTGGAACAAAAGTCTTTGTCTATCACCCTTCCTTTGGCTATTTCTTGGATGAGTTTTCCATCATGCAGGAAGCGGTGGAAACCGGAGGAAAAGAACCGACTGCAAAAGACCTTTCAAATCTCATCGAAGAAGCCAAGAAAGACAGGGCCTCAGCAATCTTTGTCCAAGCTCAGTTTCCCGTGGCAGCAGCCCGAACGGTAGCAAAGGCCGTAGGAGCTGAAGTGGTTTCCCTCGATCCACTTGCTCGTGATTGGCTTGCAAACATCCGCCTCATGGGTTCAGCAATTCACGCTTCTACTAAGGAGGGAAAATGAAAGTGTTGCCAGAAAAGACGCCCATAGCCTTGCATTTTTCTCATGTTTTCTTCTCCTATGATCATCTTCCAGTCCTTGAAGATGTGAATTTCCATTTCCATGAAGGAGAGTTCATAGCCCTGGTGGGCCCCAATGGATCAGGCAAGACCACGTTGCTTAAGCTCATCTTGGGCTTGGAGAAGAACCAGCGGGGAGAAATCTCTCTGTTTGGTGATCAGCCCAAACGCACTAGGAATCAAATAGGGTACGTTCCCCAGCACGCCAGCTATGATCCTACTTTCCCGATTTCGGTATTGGAAGTCGTG
>JAQVVB010000046.1 GCA_028699215.1 Sphaerochaeta sp.
GTATACCATGCAAAACGCCTTTCTGAAGCTGTCGGTGGTGCACAGATTTACCTTAAGAGAGAGGATCTCAACCACACGGGAGCTCATAAGATCAACCACTGCATCGGGGAAGTCCTCCTTGCAAAGAAGATGGGGAAAAAGAAAGTAATCGCCGAGACAGGAGCAGGACAACATGGTGTGGCTCTTGCAACTGCAGCTGCCCTACTTGGTCTGGAATGTGATATCTACATGGGAAGTGTCGACATACGAAAAGAATCTCCCAATGTAAGCAGAATGAAAATATTGGGCGCCACTGTCGTCGAGGTGACAAGAGGCACGCAAACGTTGAAAGATGCGGTTGACGCTGCTTTTGAAGCATACCTGCAAGATCCGATTACACAGATTTATTGCATCGGCTCTGTTGTGGGACCTCATCCCTTCCCCATGATGGTCCGCGATTTCCAAAGCATCGTGGGCGTTGAGGCAAAAAAACAGTTTGTAGAGATGACGGGAAACCTCCCTGATGCAATCGTTGCCTGCGTAGGTGGAGGATCCAATGCAATGGGTATATTCAGTGCATTTCTTGAGGATGAAGTTCCCTTGTACGGGGTAGAACCTGCAGGACGAGGCCTGGATACCAAAGACCATGCAGCAACCCTGACCAAAGGAAGCGTTGGAATCCTTCATGGCTTCAAGAGTTATCTGTTGCAAGATGAAAAGGGAGAAGCTCTTCCTGTCTACTCCATCGCCAGTGGGTTGGATTATCCTGGGGTGGGACCGCAGCACAGTTACCTCAAGACCATCAAGAGGGTCAACTACAAAAGCGCCACTGACAGGGAAGCAGTTGAAGCTTTCTACGGCTTGAGCAGAATGGAAGGCATCATCCCTGCACTTGAATCCTCTCACGCTGTAGCCTATGCCATAAAATTGGCACAGAAGCTCCCGAAAGAGAGTAAAATCCTGGTCAATCTCTCAGGACGTGGGGACAAGGACATAGACTTCGTCATGGAACACTATCCATTGATGGACTATGAAGTCCAGAATGAAGAAAATGGATTTGAAGAATTCCTTGCACATATCAAACACGAAGAATAGGGTTCTGAACACTCAAAAAAAAATCAGGCTTTTTTACAAGAGCCTGATTTTTTTTTCTACATTTCAACACTCATCGCCACGACAGTAGGTCCGATGTAGAGCTGGGGAGAATTCTCCTTGTCTTTGAACAGCAAGGAAGTCAGATAGGGCCCCGCAAAGCCAAGCGCCGATCCTATCGCCGCTCCTACCAATACATCACTTACATAGTGGTTTCCGCTGACAACACGAAGAACTGCCGTAGTGGCGGATAAGGCCCACGTTGTAGTGGTGACCGCTTTGCGATACGGAGAATCAGGATACTTACGCATAAAGAGTGCCTGGGTGTAGGCAGCTGAGGAAAAAGCCATGAGCGTGTGTCTGGAAGGAAAAGATTCATAATCATCAGAAGCATCAGAAGGTCCCCCACCAAGAGAGACATACGGACGTTCCCGTTCAAAGATACTTTTCAACACGGATCCTGTTCCATAGGAAGCAAGCATGGTTCCTGAATAACCAACACCAATCTCCAACCAATCGGAAGCAGGCGCAACCAAGGCAAAAGAAGCAGGAGAAACTGCGCAAAGAGCAAGGGTAAGATCACTTACCGCAGAAATCGAGGCACTATAGGGATACTTGAAGGTTTCATCAAGCCAGTTGGTCGCAGAGAGTGGACTTCCCAGTACAACTGAAAGAAATACAGAGAGCAGCACCGTACGGATTCCTTTGGAAACAGCCATTTGCTTATTCCCTCCTTTGATAGTCAGTGTAAAGGGGAAATACAATTTCCTCAAGAACAAGTATCATCCTCAAGACGTTCCAAGGCAAAACGAATTTCCGAGCGGGAAAAACCACGTTTTTGTAGTTTCTGCTGAGCTACTTCGCTATCATTGCCACGTAGTGCCATCTGATAGGCTTTTTGTATGGCAAGTATGAGGTTTTCTTCGGTAAAAGCTTCACTTAGTGCCTTTTCGGCATCACTACGATTCACACCTTTGGATACAAGTCGTTGGCGGAGCAGGGATTTACCCTCAGGATTCTTTTTCTGCCTGCTTGCAATGAGGGCTTGGGCAAAACGAAGTTCACTGAGCAGGTTTTGTTCCAGCAGCGGATCCAATGCGCTTTGTATCTGTCTTTCCGTATACCCTTTCTTGATGAGTTTTTGTTTGAGTTCAAAAACACTGTGTTCTCTTCTTGCCAAGTACAGCATAGCCTGGGACCGACAATCCAGAACAAGCTGGGCTTCCTTAAGTGAAAGAAATTCTTCTTCACTCAGCTCTTGCCCTTCATGAAGGTGAGAGGAAAGAAAGAGAGACTTGGAGATGAAAAATGGGGAAAGCCCCTGAGGAAGAGCAAAATACCCTTCGCCTGAGGCTTTCCTTTTGATGATCGCAAACACAGTTTAGCGCTTGGAGAACTGGAACTTGCGGCGAGCACCGGGCTGGCCATACTTCTTGCGTTCAACCATACGGGAGTCACGAGTCATGAACCCAGCGGTGTGCAGTGCAGGACGATTGGCTTCATCATGAGCAACAAGAGCTCTTGAGATACCATGGCGAATAGCACCAGCCTGACCTGAGGGACCACCACCTACAACATTAACCAAAATGTCATACTTGGTAAGGGTATCAGTAGTCTGCAAAGGCTGCTTTACGATGAAGGTCAACATCGGGTTACCGAAATAAGTATCTACATCTCTACCATTAACTACAATCTTGCCCTCACCTTCACGAAGGTAAACGCGAGCGACAGCGCACTTTCTGCGACCGACGCCATGACCAAGATCAACAACTTTCTTTACTTCTTTCTTTGCCATATTTCGCTCCTACCTTAGATTTCAACCTGAATAGGCTGCTGAGCTGTCTGCTGGTGATTGGCACCTGCATACACTCTCATGTTGGTGAACAACTTGCGACCGAGCGGACCACGTGGAAGCATACCCTTAACGGCATGCTCAAGGGGGAACACTGGCTTGCGCTTGATCATGTCAGCATAGTTGGTCTGACGCAACCCACCGGGGTAGTTGGAGTGATGATAGTACATCTTGTCCTGATACTTGTTACCTGAGAGGGCAGCTTTTTCAGCATTGATGATAATCACAAAATCACCCATGTCTTGGTGAGGTACATACTCGGGTTTGTTTTTTCCGCGGAGAATGCGTGCAGCGGCAACTGCTACCTTGCCAAGCTCCTTTCCCTCTGCATCAATCAGATACCATTTCTTCTGAATTGTCAGCGGTTTTACAAAAATAGTTTTCATCTATTCATCCTGTCTGCAAGGCTTAGCCTTGCTTAGTAGTTTTTTTGGTTCATGGACAGATCAAAGCATAATTGCATACTTGAAGACTCCTGTCAAGCAAGCTTGTCAAGACACCTCATGCAATTAGCATCTCTGCCATCTCTATCTAACCTCTGGTTGTGCATACTGTTCTGCCAGCTTCAAGAACATCTCGACATCACCCTTGGAGTACTCTCCAGGAACAATGAACGGAACATCCGGTGAAGGAGGAAGTACGACCTTAAGGCGCAAGGCCTCTTGGACAAACTCCCTGTAGCGCGACTCTGATAGGTTCGTCATTCCGTACGGACCCCGGGTCTTGAATAATCCCGATAAGGGATTGTTCATACGCTTGGCAACCATTTCGTCCGAATTCAAGCTTTGTATCATGGACGCTGTAGCCTTGATGAGCAAATCAAGAAGCAACGGTGACACACAGTCTGAAGGCGGCAGCTCATCTGCGAGTGCTTGATCCTTAATGCATACGACCTGAGGTATGAAACTCCCTGGGAAAGGTAGGATAGGGAAGAGCAACACGGAATCTGCCCCGCCGACCTCTAGGTACGGACGCCAATAGGACACTGCGCAGTTTGCTTCACTGGGTGAATATGCTGGGTCGTAGATTACATCCGTTGACACCATCATAGCCACCTTTTCAACCATTGCGGGATTACAATACATCCGGAATCCTGCATAGTCTGGAAACAGCTTTGCCAGTAGTTTTTCGAGCCTACCTTCATATACTGAAGGATATTCACTGACCAATCCTCGACTGACGGTAGACTTAATAGCCTTTTGCATCAATTCTGGACGATGGCCAAGAATGGCTCTACCATGGTTCTGAAAAAAATCGATATATCTCACGCCGTATCGATCATACAAATAGAAGGACCGTGCGCGAACAACGATTGGCATTGTATATCCTTCTTGGCTTGTATGTCTAGTATCTTTCATGCTTGCAAGCATATCAGTCTGCACCTATTTTCTCAAGAGCCGCAAATTTGCTGATGAAGGTGGCCTGTCTCCCCCCAACGAAGCGGACATCAATGACTTCGCGGTCTCCGCTCTTCTTCAAACGAATCACTTCACCCTCTCCATATTGATCACTATAGACCTTCTGTCCCAAGGGAAAAAGACTCTCTCCTTCCATCTCCTCATGACTGTTGTCCATGACAAAAGCCTTGGCTTTCACCCCGAACCCCTGTTGGATCAAATTGCTTCCAGAAGGAGCCCAACTGGAAGATTTTCTTGGTTTGGAACCATCTCCAAAGGTAGTGGAATGGGCCCTGCGCTCTCCGAGGCTCCCCAGTCCATTGAATCCAGATGATTCAGGAAGCGTACCGGGACGAATCCCCTGGACGGCGATTTGACCAGGACCGATTTCATCGATGAACCTGCTGGGATGTTGAAAACTGGTCTTTCCCCATATCCTTCTTGCTTTTGCACAAAGAAGAAAAAGATCTTTTCTTGCACGGGTCACCGCCACATAAAAAATTCTTCGCTCTTCTTCGACATCCTCATCGCTTTCCTTGGCACGACCGGGGAACAGTTCCTCTTCCATGCCGGCGATGAACACCCTATCGAATTCAAGACCCTTGGTATTGTGCATGGTGATGAGTGTAACCCCACGCTTATCGCGAGGATCTTCTCTTCCCAATGTCGTAGGATCAAGGGAAAGTTGCTCCAAGAAGAGCAACAAACCATCGCGCGAAGAGTCATAGGAAGCAAGGGCATTGACCAAAGCCTCCAGGTTGTCGACCTTTCCTGTACTGTTCTGGCTATCGATTTTCTGATAATGGGAAAGGAGATTGGACTCCCTGATCAAATAGTTGACACAATCGACAAGCTCTTCACTATCCAACATCCTGTTGGCATGCTGGTACATCGCAAGAAACTGCGATGCTCCATTTTTTGCCTTTGCAGAAAGACTCCCTGTATCAATGGCTCGTTTCAACATAAATAAGAGATCACCATCAGCCTCGGCTGAGAAGGAAAGAATGGTCTCCAAGCCACCATCGCCAATACCTCGAGCAGGTTTGTTGATCATGCGCTTGAAATTGACTTCATCTTTGCTGTTGGTCAGCAAAAACAGCAAAGCCAGGGCATCCTTGACTTCCTCGCGATCATAAAACTGCAAGGCTCCGACTACCTTATATGGTATGCGCATCCGCTTGAACGCAGTTTCAAACGCAACCGACTGGGCATTTGTCCTATAAAGGATGGCACTGCTGTCAAACTGACGGTCCTTCAAAAGAATGTTGCCTACGCGCAACGCTTCATCGGTCTCATCCTGCACATACAAGAGATTGGGTTTGGATCCTTTGGTGTTATCGGTCCATAAACGTTTCGGATGCCTACCTTTGTTGAAATTGATGACCGTGTTGGCAACTTCCAGAATGCTCTGGGTTGAACGATAGTTCTGTTCCAGCTTAACGGTTTTGGTACCAGGATACTGTTGAGGAAAGGAAAGGATGTTCTGTATTTCCGCACCACGAAACCGATAGATGCTCTGATCGTCATCACCGACGACGCAAATGAAACATTGGGGTCCCACCAACCGTCTAAGCAGTTCAAACTGCGCGATGTTGGAATCTTGATACTCGTCAACCAAAATGACCTGAAACCGGTTGTGCATCCAAGCAAGCACCTCTGGTTTGGCATCAAGCAGCTCGATGCTGCGGGTGATCAAATCTGCAAAGTCAACATTCCCCACCCTTCTCAGCTTGTTCTCATACGCTTCGAACATACGGGGAAACGTGGAATCCATCTTCAAGGATGAAAGATTGTCATGACACCCCAACCCTCGGTCTTTTGCGTAGGAGATGCGGCGCATCACAGGCTCAAGCTCTTTTTTCTTATGATTGGGATAGCAGGAAGCCAACAAAGAGAGAGAGTCATCGTCATCATAGATGGTGAAGTTTGAATTCAACCCTATCTCAGAACCGAATCTCCTCAGAAACCAAGCTCCAAAGGAGTGAAAGGTCCTTATGGTGCACTCAGAAGCTGCAGGATCGTTGTCGAGCATGGACTGCACGCGCTCACGCATTTCCGAAGCAGCCTTGTTGGTAAACGTCACTGCAAGAATTTTATAGGGAGGTATGCCGAGCTTTTCTATACAATAGGCAATTTTTGTGGTTATGACGCGGGTCTTGCCCGAACCGGCTCCAGCAAGAACCAGCAGCGGAGCACTGTTTTCCAACACTGCTTCCTTTTGGTCATCGTTCAATTCTGCAAGCAGAGATTCAATATCAGCCATTGGCACGCTCCACAGGTACAGCTTCCAGATCAAGTCCATTGACCGTGCGGACTCCACATCGTATTACCGTTCCGGGAACCAGATCTCTTCCCATGACCACGGTAAGGCCATCCACTTCAGGAGCCTGCGCATAGATTCGGCCAATTGCCAGATCTTCACCCTCCACCTTTTCTTCAATCAACACATCATACTCCTTACCTACAAACTGTTGCAGTCTGCGGCATGTAATGGGGCTCTGCAAGGCTTCCAGTTTTTTCTGGTACCCGGCTGCCACCTTATGGGCTTTTTCATGCGCCTTCTCGTCTCTAAGATCAAACGCCTTGGTTCCCTCTTCCCTGCTATAGAGAAAAGACCCCATCCAATCAAGTTCAGCCCGCTTGATGAAATCCTTCAGATCCTCAAAAGCCTCTGCATCCTCACCAGGATATCCCAACATGATCGTTGAGCGTATCACAGCCCCAGGAACAGTGGATCGAATGGAATCGATCAAGGCAAGGTAGCTCTCTTTTGTACCGGTTCTTCCCATACTTCGCAGAACATTTGTTGCTGCATGCTGAAAAGGAACATCAAAATATGGCAACACCTTAGGATTGTCCACTACGAACTGAGGAAGTTCTTGGGGGAATGCATCAGGATGAATATATAAGAGACGAATGGAGAAATCACCTTCAAGGGCGACCAGCTGTTTCAAAAGGTCCATGAACTCGCTTTCTTTATCGCCCCGGTCAGTACCATACGCTGCCAAGTCCTGAGCGATCAGATTCAACTCCTTGATACCGCGACCTATCAGTATTTTAGCTTCACCCACTATCGCTTCCATCTCTCTTGAGCGCAAATCTCCACGAATAAGAGGAATTGCGCAATACGCACAGCGATGGTTGCAACCTTCGCTTATCTTAAGATAAGAACTACCAGGGAAAGAAAGAAGCTCATTACGTTCATACGCCTCTTCCTTGAGTGGAGGATACTCAGGAGTGGACACTACGTGTTCTCCTTGAAAGACCTGTGCGACAACTTCATGAATTTTTGAAAGATCCCGATTGCCGAAAACCGCTGAAGCTTCCTGCAATTCAGCCTCAAGCTCTTTTGCATACCGCTGGGCCATGCATCCAGATACAATGATCTTGGCCTCGGGATTCGCTTCATGCAAGGAAAAGAAGGAATTGATGGATTCTTCGCGCGCGGTTTCAATAAATCCACACGTATTGACCAGTATTAAATCCGCTTCCGAAACGTCATCCGTCCGTATATAGTTGTCATCATTGAGAATTTTGAGCATGGTTTCAGCATCAACTTGGTTTTTTGCACATCCAAGATTCTCGAGATATATTTTTTTCATGGTAAAACTCCTGCGAGATAAAGTCATATCATAAAAGGATAGCATATATCGCAGATAAAATAATATACTCCTACCGAATGGTTGCTGATAGACATTTTTCCATTATATGTATAAAAAAGTATACTTTTATACTTTTTTATATTATTGTATAAAAATACTTTACTGCTATTATTATGCCTTTCATTTTACATAATTGTGGTATTTCTTGCATAAATAGAAAACTTGGTATAGTATCTGTAATACTGCATAACAAGGGCATAATCTTGACCTTTTTTCATGCAATTCAATCAACAAGAGGAAGCGAATGACCAAATATATCGTAAATCGACTTTTAGGGATTATCCCTACGCTATTGATCATTATCACGCTAAGTTTCTTCATTGTCCGCGTTGCTCCAGGAGGTCCGTTCGCAACAGAACGCAACCTGCCAGAGGTTGTAAAGCGAAACATCGAAGCTAAATATCACATGGACGAACCAATGATCCAACAATACGGAAGATACATGTTCGACATCCTTAGAGGAGATCTTGGTCCTTCCTTCAAGTACAAGGATTATGATGTAAATTATTACATCGCCAACAGTCTCCCCAAATCCATCGTTTTGGGTTCATGGGCCATGTTGATCGCTTTGGTTTTTGGGATATCCGCAGGAATCATCGCCGCTGTCAAACAGAATACGTGGATAGACTATGCAAGTATGGGAATCGCTGTCATAGGAATTTCCGTGCCGCTGTTTGTCATAGCACCGGTATTACAGCTGATTTTTGCCATGAAGCTCCAATGGTTACCCACCAGTGGGTGGTACACTACAGGAGAAGGGTACAAAACAATCATCCTTCCAGCTGTTTCGCTCTCTTTTGCCTATTTTGCAAACATAGCCCGTCTGACCCGGTCATCCATGTTGGACACCCTGCGCAGTGACTACATCCGAACAGCCAAAGCCAAGGGTATGAAAAATTCCACCATCATCTTCAAGCACGCCATGAAAGGTGCAATGCTTCCTGTCATCAGCTATTTAGGACCAGCCTTTGCAGGCATCATCACCGGTTCCATAGTTGTAGAACAGATTTTCCGTGTTCCAGGCTTAGGAAAATTCTTCGTTCAGAGTTCCTTCAACAGAGATTATACCCTGATTGTAGGTGTCGTCATTGTGTATTCGCTTATCCTCGTCTTCATGAACTTCCTTGTAGACATCGTGTATGCACAGCTCGATCCAAGAATTACCTATAAATAAGGAGAAAATCAATGTTCTCAAAGAAAAAGATAGAGGCACCCCTCAATGAATTCGATCAAGTCATAGTGGGAAACAGCCTCGGTAAAGATGCTTGGAAACGACTCAAGAAAAATAAGATGGCAGTAATCGGCATGGTTGTCGTGATCGTCTACTCTTTGCTTGCCGCATTTGCCATGTTCCTTCCCATCTATCCATATGATCAAATCATTCTGGACCATCAACATCTCAGGCCTACATTCAACAAGACAGCTGGAGACCTCATGATGGAGACCAAGCTGGAAGACCTTTACTTCAAAGCTTGGAGAAGTGGTTCCTTAGTGGTCACCGAAGAACAGTCGACTCAGATCAAAACATGGATTGCAGACAATAAAACCAATACGGTCTGGAATTTCTGTTATGCCGAAGGGGAAAGGCAGAGAGCTGCCGGTACCTTCACCTTCAGTGCTGCCGATCAAAAAACCATCGATCGTCTCCAATCACGGATTGAGACCGAATTCCTCATCTCCGTTGAGAAGTTATTCTGGACCGACCCCGTTACTGGCAAGACCAAAAACCTGGAAAAGATGGATTACGAAGACATCCTTCCTGTCTATGCCTCCATTACCGGTCTTGAACCCAAGGATGTTGAAGCACAGACGCTCACTGAAATTCGTTCACAAGTACTGAACACCATCAAGGAAACCAGCCCTGATCTTACTGATGAAGAGTATGCTTCTTCCTTGGAGATGGAACTGACTGCCATGGGAGAAAAAGGAATCCATACCATCGGGAAGTCCAACCTCATCGGCAAAATACAAACAACGGTCACCAGAACATCTGAACGCACCCTCAAGCAGGAAATCAAAGATGGTAGTGCAGAGTTCCCCATCAATAAAACCGTGAATCTTTCAGACAACCTGACTGCAGAAATCCAAGCTTCAAAAAAACATGACAGGCACTACTATCTCGGAACAGACTATAGTGGAAGGGATATGCTCAGCCGTATCATCTATGGAGGACAAGTCTCCATTGCCATCGGCTTGGTAGGAACGCTTACCAGTGTCCTGATCGGTATTGTACTAGGCGCCCTCGCCGGCTACATGGGAGGAAAGGTTGATTTCTTCCTGATGAGATTGGTAGACATCATGTACGGTCTTCCCTATATGCTGTTGGTCATCATTTGTATGGCAATTTTTGGAAGAAACATCATGAACCTTTTCATTGCGTTGGCGTTGGTGAGCTGGCTCACAGTCGCCCGTATGGTCCGTGGACAGGTCATGAGTCTTAAAAACAGTGAGTATGTTGAAGCAGCGAGAAGCATGGGAGCATCCACAGGAAGAATCATCTTCCGCCATATGGTTCCAAACTCCCTCTCCGTCATCATCGTATATTCTACATTAAGAGTACCGGCATTCATCATGCAGGAATCATTCCTCTCCTTCCTTGGTTTGGGTGTTCAGGCTCCTTACGCATCATGGGGTTCTCTTGTAGGTGATGCCGTCAATGGAATGACCTTATACCCATGGAAGCTGATATTCCCAGCTTTGGCCATGACGATTTTCCTCTTTGCCATGAACTTTTTTGGTGATGGTCTGAGAGATGCTTTCGATCCGCAAAGCAAGAACCAACTTTAGGAGGACGAAGAATGAGTTTGAAACCCAATGCAAAAACAGTCCTCGAAGTCAAGGACTTAAAAACCTATTTCAAGACCGATGCAGGCATCGTCAAAGCTGTTGATGGTGTATCGTTTACCGTACACGAAGGGGAAACCCTTGGTATCGTAGGAGAATCAGGAAGTGGCAAGAGTGTCACCAACCTGTCTGTGATGCGCCTCATTTCCTCTCCTCCTGGCAAAATTGTCGGTGGTGAGGTCCTCTTTGAGGGTCAAGACATCCTCAAGCTGAGCGAAACTGAGATGAGATCCATTCGTGGAGACAAGATTTCCATGATTTTCCAAGACCCCATGACCAGCCTCAATCCCTTTCTGAGGATTTCCACCCAGATGGTGGAAACCATCAGATTGCATAACAAGGATGTATCGAAGAAGGAAGCGTTGGCACGTTCCATCGAGATGCTCAAGCTTGTTGGCATTCCTTCACCAGAAAAGCGTATTCAGAGTTATCCCCACCAATTCTCCGGTGGTATGCGACAACGGGTTATGATAGCCCAAGCCCTTTCCTGTAATGCACAGGTACTGGTGGCCGACGAACCGACTACGGCTCTGGATGTCACCATTCAGGCACAGATTCTCGAGTTGATCGACAAACTCAGCTCTCAAATGGGTACTGCAGTAATTCTTGTCACCCACGACTTGGGAGTTGTTGCTGGTATGTGCGATGTAGTTTGTGTCATGTATGCCGGTCGTATCGTAGAAAAAGCCATTACTGACGATCTCTATGCAAGACCCTCCCACCCCTATACCGAAGGACTCATCAAGAGCGTCCCTCGCATGGACACTGCAAACAAAAACAACAGGCTGTTCTCCATTGAAGGACAACCGCCTAACGTTATAGACCTTCCTCCTTGCTGCCCGTTCCACCCAAGATGCCACAAAAGCATGGAAGTATGCCGTCATGCTTACCCACCAATCAAGGACCTTGGAAATGGACATGAAGTTGCTTGCTGGCTCTATGCTGAAGAAGCAACCCGGGCAAAGGCATTGCAGGATGCAGAACAACAGGAGAAGGTATGATGAGCGAGAAGAAAAAGCCCCTATTGGAAGTGAGGGATCTTAAGCAACACTTCCCGATCAGCACAGGATCTTTCCTCAACAAACAAGTAGGAGCGATTCGTGCAGTAGATGGCATCTCCTTTGATGTGTATCCCGGTGAAACATTGGGAATCGTAGGAGAATCAGGATGTGGTAAATCAACCACAGTCCGTTCCATCTCCCAGCTGTACAAACCCACCAGCGGCAGCGTGATTTTCAACGGAGTGGACTTGGTGAATGCGGATGTAAGGACCATGCTCAAGGCAAGGCGTAACATTCAGATGATTTTCCAAGATCCCTATGCATCCCTTGACCCGAGAATGACCGTTCGCTCCATCATTGCCGAACCCATGGAAATCTACAACAACCGTAAGCTTATGGATACACCAATGAGCTCTATGGACATTGAACGACGGGTTGAAGACCTGATGGAACGAGTAGGGTTGAACAAAGCCTTCAAGAACCGGTATCCTCATGAATTCAGTGGTGGTCAACGCCAGAGAATTGGTATTGCCAGAGCTTTGGCCCTCAACCCCAAAATCATTCTTGCCGACGAACCGGTATCTGCTTTGGACGTTTCCATCCAAGCCCAGATTCTCAATCTGCTTGGTGACCTCCAGAAAGAATTCGGATTGACCTTTCTCTTCATTGCACACGACCTCGCTGTCATCCAACACATCAGCACCAGAGTTGCTGTGATGTACCTGGGTAAGATTGTTGAGATATCTGAAGCCGTTCAGCTGTATGATGCTCCAAAGCATCCCTATACAGTCGCTCTGCTTTCAGCTGCTCCAATCCCTGATCCCACCATTGAGCGGGCAAGACAGAGAATCATTCTGACCGGCGACGTGCCTTCACCGGACAAGGAACGCAACGGCTGTTATTTCTACGACCGTTGTCCCAAGAAAATGCCTTGGTGTTCATGCCATCTTCCTCCTATGTTCGATATCACAGACAACCATCAGGTCGCCTGTTGGTTGTACGACAAGAAGGACTACAGCAAGATCACCATGGAAGAATCCCAGAAAGATGCATCGGTGAAAGCCTAGCATCAGTGAGTGATACAACCTTTACATAGGGGCCAAACGGCCCCTATCTTTTTTTCTCCCTACTCCTCATCACTATTCATGAACCAACCAATATAATCTGCACCGAAAATGTCGGATGCAACATTACAAGATTTGCTACAATGCAGCATAAGGAAGGAACAAGAACATGAATGCTCTCCATGATATGAACAT
>JAQVVB010000335.1 GCA_028699215.1 Sphaerochaeta sp.
GAAGGTCGGGCCTCCTGAACAGATGATGATTGCCATTTTTGGTTTGAGTGTCGTTTCAATGCTGAGCGTGGGCAATATGATGAAAGGGTTGTTTGTTGGGTTTGTTACCCTGCTCATCGCAACCGTAGGTCAGGACCCCATGCTTGGGTTCCCTCGATTCACCTTTGGAAACTTTCAGCTGACCGGTGGCCTTGAGACGGTATCTGTGTTGATCGGTCTGTTCAGTTTGCCTGAAGTGTTCAAGATGTTGGAGAGTAAAAAGGAGAATGACAAGGCTTCTGTAGTAAGCAAAATGAAGCTGAGTCTGAAAGACATAACCTCAAACACGGTTAATCTTATTCGTTCAACCATCATCGGCATAGCAATTGGCATCATCCCGGCTGCAGGTCCAGATATCGCTTCGTTTCTTTCGTATAATGAGGCCAAAAAAGCCAGCAAACAGCCTGAAAAGTTCGGACATGGATCGACTGAGGGCATCATTGCCAGTGAAGCTGCCAACAATGGTGTTACTGGAGGTTCCTTGATTCCTCTCTTGACTTTGAGCATTCCTGGAAGTGCCCCTGCTGCAATTTTCCTTGGTGCCATGATCATTCATGGGTTGCGTCCTGGTCCTCTTTTGTTCACACAGCATGCAGGCACCGTCTATACCTTGTTGGTTGGGTTTGCAGTGATCAACATCATGATTTTCTTTGTAGGTTGGGTTTTCTGCAAATGGGCGGGCAAGATCCTGGTCATACCCAAGCAGATCCTTGCTGTCATCATTGTTGTCCTGGCTTCCGTTGGATCGTTTTCAATCCAGCAGAATATGATGGACGTATTCACGATGTATATTGCAGGCATCATCGGCTACTTCATGCTCAAGTATGACTATCCTCTCTCTCCAGTGGCTTTGGGGCTGTTGCTTGGTCCCATGCTTGAGGAAGCCCTTACGCTTACCAATACGATGTACGACAATTTCTTCATGATTTTCACCAGACCGCTTACCAATGTATTTGTTGTATTCATCTTTGTTTCCCTGTTCTGGCCGTTGATCAAAAAACAGCTGAAAAAGAAGGGAGGAGCACAATGAAACAGTCCCTCTTTGCATCAAGAATCCTGTATGGAAAAGAGTTGGAGGTTCGAACGAACCAAGTGGTGACCATGGTGAATGGAAAAATTGAAAGCATCGAAGGTGGCAATGCCTGTGATGCTGATCTTGTCCTTAGTGAAGCGTACACCTTGCTTCCCGGCATGATAGATTGTCATACCCACCTTGCTTTGGATGCCCGTATTCCGGGGCATCTCGATCTCATGGAAGATTCAGAAGCCAAACAGACGATACGTGCACTGAAGGTCATCAAGGACAATCTTCAAGCAGGAATCACTGGTTTGCGGTGTGTCGGGGATCGATACTACTTGGATGTCTTGCTTCGAGACATGGTATCCTCAGGTGAATTGGAAGGCCCTTGGATGCAGGTTGCCGGCATTGGAATGAAGGGTATGCATGGACATGGATATGTAGGAAAGAGTTTCAGTGGGGTTGAGGAATTCAGACGCCAAGCCAGGCTCAACATCTACAATCATACTGATTATCTGAAGATCTTCATTACCGCAGGAGCCCCTCCTGTGGGATCCACGGTAACCTGTTTCTTGACCAGAGATGAAGTGAGCACCGTGGTTAAGGAAGCCAAGGCCTGTGGCCTGAAAACCAGTGCCCATTGTATTGGTGGCGAAGGTCTTCGCTATTGCACTGAAGAAGGAATTGATGTCCTGGATCACTGTTATTGGGTCGATGATGCAGACATTGCATTGATAAAGAGACATGAAAGTACTGTCTGTTTCACTCCCGGGGTGTTTATGGATGACTCCAGGTTGCCACTCTGCCCTGAAGGTCATGTACAAAGTGTCTTGCGTACCCGAGATGAAGTGGTCAGAAGACTATCGTCCTTGGTATCGCAAAAACCCAAGTTTGTGATAGGAAGTGATGCGTATCACACCTATCTTTTCAAGGAAATCGAATATATGGTTGAGCTTGGAATGGAGAGGAAGGAAGCGTTGAAGGGGATAACCGTTTACGCTGGAGAGCTCATGGAAAGAGCGGTGGGTTCCTTGGAGGTTGGGTACAACGCTGATCTCATTGCTGTCAAGCAAGATCCACTTACCATTGAAAATGCTCTCTCCAAAGTAGATTTTGTCATGAGGGAAGGAAAGATTGTGAAATCATTGGGTGTCCAAGCCTAGGAGAACGACCATGCAATACAGAACGATAGGAACTTCAGATGTTCTTATACCCACTCTTTCTTTGGGTACTTGGGCAATGGGTGGTGGAGACAGTTGGGGGCCCAGTGATGAAAAGCAGTCGATGCTGACTATCGATCAGGCTCTTGAAGTTGGAATGAATTGTATCGATACTGCTCCTGCCTATGGCAATGGCCTGAGTGAAATACTGCTTGGAAAGGCTTTGAAAGGAAAGCGAAATGACTGTTTTCTTGCTTCCAAGTGTGGTTTGATCTGGGGAATTGAGGACCAAGGTTCTGTGCATAAAAGTCGTGACGGGGTCATCATACGAAGAAATCTTTCACCTTCCAGCATCAGAGTGCAAGTTGAACAAAGCCTAAGAAGACTCAACACCGATTATCTCGACCTGTTGGTCACGCACTGGCAATCGATTGAACCTTTTTTCACTCCTATCGAGGATACAGTCGCCACGCTTGAGGCTTTGAAAAAGGAGGGGAAGATCCGTTTCTATGGAGCTTCAAATGCTTCCCTTGACCAGATCAAGGAGTATCAGAAATACGGAGAGCTTTCCTTGGTGCAAGATCGTTTCAGTCTGCTTAGCAGGCAGAACCAAAAGCTGGTGGGATATTGTGAGCGATCGAATATAACCTTCCAAGCGTATAGTCCCCTTGAGCGAGGGCTGCTCACCGGAAAAATCCAAAGAGATACCCCGGTTATCGGAACGGCAAAAGCTTCCATTCCTTGGTTTCAGGTGGAGAAAAGAGCAATGGTTTTGGATGTATTGGATAGGTTGTCTGGAATGTGCGAATCACATCATTGTACGATAGGCAATCTTGTGATTGCTTGGACAATGTCCTTTTCAACCACAATGAATGTACTTTGTGGTGCAAGAATGCCTGATCAGGTCATCGAAAATGCAAAAGCTTCCGATATCACTCTTTCTATCGATGATAAGAAGTTCATAGGGGAGTTGGTGCTTCCTCTCTTGCAGTGA
>JAQVVB010000336.1 GCA_028699215.1 Sphaerochaeta sp.
ACTGAATATGATGATCCTTGCCTGTATTTTTTCCCTATGCAATGAGGTTTTTCTTCCCCAATCCATGGCAACGAACGGGATGAATAGGGTTTCCAATGCTGAAAGCACTTGATGGGACACAAACCAGAAGTCGTTGGGGAAATCTCTTGACAAGAGGTTCCATCCCCAATTCGCTGTTTGATATACAGCCATACGAAGGATGATTGCAAGCAGGATCAGACGATACAGCAAGCGTTTTGAATTGCCGGTGAGAATCAAAATGAAAATGATTCCCGCGAGAATGAACAACTCTGAACCAGCAAAATATATCCGGTCAAACAGCAAGACCCAACCAGTATCGTAAAAGATTTGTTGTCCGACGCAGCCAAATGACCAAAAAGCAAGCATCGCACACAGTACAGCAAAGGATTTCTGGCTTGCAGACTTTTCCCCAAGCACCAAAATGAGAATTCCCAGGTAGATATATGTCACCCATGCAACACTCGCAATAATTGCATACATCATAGTCTTTTGGTCTAGGTATCTTACACCCGTGCCTTACACGCGGTCAACAAATTCCAGTTGAAAATTCACCTACATAAAAAATATGCAACATATATCCACATAGTAAAGTACCGGTACCTTCAAAAGGGGTACCGGTATTCAATATAGGCTTTTTCTATTCTTTTGATTAATTTATCGTCTTGCCATCATATCGTGGAGGCCTCCACCGTTTTCAACATTGGTGAATCCCAGTTGTTTGAGAACTCTCATACCATAACTCGAACGTGCTCCTGAAGCACAATAGACGATTATCTTGCGATCACTGTCTTCAATCGACTGAGCCCATTCTGTGAGGGTATCAAGTTCGACGTTGATGGCCCCTGGGTAGGCACCCATGGAAAATTCCATTGGCGTACGAACATCTACAATGATGGGTCCGTCTTCAGCTATTGCACTCGAGGTTTCTTCTACTGCCTCTACTGCAACAGAGGCATCAATCGACTTGTGTTCGATCGGATACAGATCCACGCTGAGGTGCTCATACCCAATTGCACGGGCATGTCGTTCAAGACTGATGTATCCACCACTCAGATTATATACCTGGTCGAATCCTGATCCTTTGAGCATCCGTAAGGTGACATGTCCTTTTTGGCCATCATCACTGATAAGAAGAATTGGATGGTCCTTTGGGATTCGATCCAAATTTTCCCTGATCACATTCTGGCTCAAATTGTTTGAACCCTTCAAATTTGCCTTGCTGAAACTGATAGGATCACGCAAGTCGATGGCGATCATCTGATTCTTCAAAACAAATTGCTCCACATCCTGTGCCAAAACGGAGGGACTGAATCCACTCTGATGGTTTTCTGCGGTGAACGCAGCCATATTGATTGGACCATTGGGAGAGTTGAAAGGAGGTGCATACGCAAGATCCAGTTCTGCAAGGTCGTCTATGGTCAAACCTCCTGCAATGGCAGTTGCAATCACATCAAGGCGTTTATCAACACCTACGCGACCTGCAGCTTGAGCTCCGAGAACCTTTTTGTTCTCTCGATCGAAGACGAGCATCAAGCTGACTTTCTCTGAACCTGGATAATAGGAAGTATGACTTGCCTTATGGACCACCACGGCATCAGCACTAAAGCCTGCAGCTTTTGCTGCTTGTAATCCCATGCCGGTAGATCCTGCTACAGCTTCAAACACTTTGACGATTGAAGTCCCGGAAACTCCTTTATACGAAACAGAACCTCCAAGTGCATTCTCTCCTACAATTCGTCCCTGACGGTTTGCAGGGCCTGCAAGCGGCATGCGTACTCGTTTTCCAAACTGGCTGTGCTCTATTTCAACCATGTCGCCCGCGGCAAAGATGGAAGGATCACTGGTACGTAAAAAATTGTCGACCTGTAAGCCACCAGAACCACCAATTTGCAGACCTGCATCCTTAGCCAGTTGCAAAGTGGGACGGACACCTACTGAGAGCAAAACGAAATCAGTATCTATCGTTGATCCATCGTTCAACAGTATATGCGTATCTTCAATAGCCTGTAAGGATTTCCCCAATTTCAGCTTGACTTTGTAGTCAAGGAGTTCCTTGGTTATGAATCCTGCAAACTCCCCTTCCAGATTAGGCATCACCTGTTTTGCCATTTCAACCAAGGTGACATGAATGCCTCGCTTGGTAAGGGCTTCGACCATCTCCAGTCCGATGAAGCCTCCACCGACTACAACGGCTTTCTTCGGTTCCTTATCTTTGATGTAATGGTCGATTCTATCCATGTCTGCGAGTGTCCACAGCTGAAAGACGTGGTCTTTGTCAACTCCTGGAAGCGGAGGGACAACCGGCTTTCCCCCTTGGGCAAGGATAAGGGAGTCATAGGAAAAGGTCTGTTCCTCTCCTGTCTGTATGTTTCTGGCTTTCACCTGTTTGTTTGAACGATCAATTTCAAGTGCTTCTGTATTCGTATGTACCTTGACTTTGTATTGCTCATCGAAGGTCTCTTCACTGGCCAAAATCAAGGATGAGCGATAGGCAATGTCCCCACCGATGTAATACGGAAGTCCGCAGTTGGCAAAGGAAACGTCCGCTCCTGCCTCAAGTAACGTAATATTCACTTCATTATCTATTCTACGAGCTCTTGCAGCTGCGGTTGCTCCTGCAGCCACGCCACCTATAATCAAAAGTTCTTTCATCTTATTCTCCTAACGACGATAAGAATATAGTACTTTTAGTTGCTAGTGACAAGTATTTATTTCGATGAATTTTTATCCTATCCAAATTATGAAACCAAAGATTCAGATTTCTAAATTCTGCATCACTTCCATGATCTTTGTCATCCTTTGTTCTTCTTCGGTGCCGTCGAATCTGGAAAGGGCCAATTCCTGCACGATCTTTCCATCGACCATACACAGGATTCGTTGTGAACGGGAGGCAACCATGACGTCGTGGGTAACCAAGACCAGGGCGGTTCCCTTCCTGTTGATTTCACACAACACATCCATGATCTCTTTTGAGGTCTTGGAATTGAGAGCTCCTGTAGGTTCATCACAGAAAAGTATCTTCGCATCATTCATGAGCGCTCGACAGATCCCTGCTCGTTGGAGCTGCCCACCCGACACCTGCGATACATCTCGTTTTTCCAAGGATGCAATGCCAGACAATTCTATGAGTTCTTGTGCTTTTTTGATGATGGCTTTTTTGTCCTTGGGGTTCGACCTCATCGCAACAAGG
>JAQVVB010000337.1 GCA_028699215.1 Sphaerochaeta sp.
AAGGAAAGCAAGAGAAAAAGGGTTTTCGTCCTCAGAATGAGGCAGGTACCAACTTTTTCAGCTTGCTTGAATATTTGCTGTACAACAATTTGTTGTTCGGTTTTAGGCGTTTGGCGCGTAACTCCTAATGTACCTGAGATGGTTGTTCATTCTTCCATGTCTGCACTACCAGTTCGACGATATGTTCTGCGGTATCCAGCTTGAAGGGCATGACATGGCCATGAAACTGGAAAAAACTGAGATAGCTGTAGAGTGTTTCATAACCGCCTTTCAGATATTCAGCTCGGTGAGGCAGGTACCCAGCGCATCCGTTGGTGTATCCATTAAGAAAGAACAGGTTTGAACCGACCTTTTGCGAGGCATCAAGAGCAATCTCACAGAACAGTTCATCGCTTACTCCACAGAAACAGCCTTCATCGATGGAAAGAAACTGGATGCTTCGTTTCTGTCGTTGTTCCGTGCATTTTTCTTCATCCCGTAGGCGCTTACACTCTGCAATCCAAGCCTCTCCGTCAATGTTGAACAGCTGTTTTGCTTCTGAAGCAAGTGATCTGGCATACTCTGCGGTAGGAACATCACTGATGAATTCAATCTCCTTTTCCTCAGCATAGAGATGTTCGATGATTTTCGGTGAAAACTGCAATTGTTGCATTGACTGTATGATGATGTCTGCACAGCGTTGAAGGTCTTCGATCTCTCCACCTGTTATGGTGTCCACCCCAACAGGTTTCAGGTTTCCAGCACTTCCCTGGATGAGCATGACAGGACAGTCAAAACGCTTTTCAATACCCATGCGGGCAACGCCAAACAAATCACTGGAAATTGCGTTGTGCTCTCCCATCAGGATGTTTGAATGGACACTCAACCGAACGATGAGGGCAATGGGGTTGAAGGTTGTTGCATCAACTATTTTGAATGCTCCAAGGCGAGTGTCGACCAACGTGCATCCCTTTCTTCTATTCTCGGCAACTTGTGTGGTGGTGATGTCCCAACCACCAAGACAGCTCTGCAGGTTTTTTGCAGCTGTATCAACGCATTGTACGATCTGGTTGCAGAGCAACTGAAAGTATTTCTCTCCATTGAGAGGGGAGAGGGGGGCAGGTGCAGAATGGGTGTGGGAGAAGTTCAACATGATATGGGATGTTTCAGTGTTCAATACATTGGCGATTTGTAAACGCAGCACATCTGAAAGCGTGGTCGTCAACCCAAGGCTGTCTATGGCGATGAGACAGTAACACTGTTCTTTGCAGTTCAGAACCAAGGCCTGGGCATATAACCGATGGAGTATCCCATGGGACGTAGGGTCCTTACGATAACATCCTATCAGTTCGACAGGAAAGTCGGGTGTAATGTCCGTCTGATGGAATCCTGCTTTGCATGCATTTGTATTCATAGTGCTTATCCTTCATCTAAAACAGATGTACTGTAACAAAACAAGGGAGAGGAGTACATATTCAACCTGGTTGTTAACAGCAAAAAATCGTTAATCTTGACAAAGATGTAGGGAAACGGTACGAAAGCATGTGCATGCGAACGTAATTGGAAAGCTCGCTGCAATCTTGCGTGTGGTGGTGATGAATGAGGCTTTCTGAGAAACAAAGCGATGTGTTGATAGGCTATGCACTTGTTGCGCTTTCTGCGGTATGTTTTGGCATCATGCCCATTTTTGCAAGTGTTGCATATGCCTCCGGTGAAGATACAACGACGCTTTTATTTCTCAGGTTCATGATCGGAGGAGTCTTTTTGGCTATCATTGCAAAGTTGAAAAATGCACCTCTTCCTCCTAAGAGTTCGTATCCGGTGCTGTTTCTTCTTGGTGCATTAGGATATACAGGAATTTCTTTTTGTTATTTCACCGCCTTGAACTATGCTTCTGCAAGTCTTGTCTCCCTGTTGCTCTATGTCTATCCTGCGCTTGTCACCTTGTTTTCCGTCCTTTTTGTCCATGAGAAAATTTCTTCTTCCAAGTTGATCGCACTGATGTGTGCATTTGGAGGTTGCATGCTTGTCCTCGGTTTGGGAGGAAAGGGGGATCTGAAAGGGATGGCTCTTGCCCTTGGTGCAGCGGTTATCTATGCAATCTACATCATTGTCAGTGCTCAGGTAATAGGGAAAAAGACGGCGATGGCGAGTTCTGCTTTCATCATACTTTCTGCATCCCTGTCTTTTGCCTGTATGGTTATGGTCAAAGGAGTACACCTTCCAAAAACCTCTGAAGGGCTTTTTGCGACGCTTGCAATTGCTCTTTTTTCAACAGTAATAGCTTTCTGGGCTTTCTTTTCAGGACTTGGCCGTATTGGAGCAACCAATGCTTCCTTAGTATCGACGCTTGAACCCTTGGTCACTGTTCTCAGTGCCATGGTGTTTTTAGGTGAACGCCTTTCATTGATAAACCTATTGGGAGGAGTTCTCATCTTGGTTGGTTTGGTGTTGTCTGCTTTGCCCAAACCTCAGCGCTATGCTTGATGCTGCCATAGAAAAGAACTGCTCGATAACGCATGGTTATTGTGGATGAGACCTATCTAAAAAGTATATCTCAAGGAGATCACTTCTGATGGCTTTCATGTGAGAATCATGCAGCTTCTCTGGCTTTGCATTGGAGAAAACAAGAAATATCTATCCATCGGTGCCTGATTGGGTATAATGACCGATACATCTATATGCAATGCACACGTGTATTTGCCTGTATCTTTCATACATTCTTTTGGGAGTTGTTCATGCAATATTTTGAAGCCTCGTTACTTTCAATGGTCCTCATGATAGCTATTTTTTTTGATGTTTTGAGATTTCCGTTACTCAGCAAGGATAGAGGTAGTCGTTTTTTCAAGGAGATGACGATTTTCTATTCAATTTGTCTCATCATCTCCACTCTGGTGTGTCTGGGAAGGGAAGGCATCCTATTCTATCCCTTGGGATTGGATCGAATGCTTTGGACGTTGCATTTTCTTTCTTTTCCTTTTTTGCTGGCCATGTGGATGCATTTCAGTGCAATCAATGTCATGGATAATGAAAAGTTGGTTACTATTCTCACATTCATCCATTTGATTCCCCTCATGGTTTTGACAATTCTTGCCGTTGCCGATATCCCTATCCAGCGGTTTTATCCGCTTACTGCAACGTATGAACACCTGCTACCTGTAGGCGGGACGTATTTCATGATGATTCTTTCCGTCTTTTATTGTTTTGCCATGATTTTACCCACCAT
>JAQVVB010000338.1 GCA_028699215.1 Sphaerochaeta sp.
ACTCCAGACTGGGGAATGATGGTCATCGAAAACAAACCCATCATCGCCCAAGCTCCCTGGGCAGTGTTGTTCCCAGCACTTGCAATTGCCTCTTTGGTGATAGCAATCTCGATTTTCTCTGACTTTGTCAGCAAGGTACTCATCCATGAACGATAATATACTGGACATCGAACACTTACAGGTTCTTTACAAAACATTTGACGGAGAGTTTTCCGCTGTACGGGACGTGTCACTTACGCTGAAACCCAACGAATCGATTGGAATCATCGGCGAATCAGGATGTGGAAAAAGCACCCTCGCCTTTTCCATCATGCGCTATCTTGCTCCCAATGCAGTTCTTGATGGTAAAATTTTCTTCAAAGGTGAAGATCTCATGCTCAAGAGTGAAAAAGAGATGAGCACCTATCGAGGAAACCGTATTGCAATGGTATTCCAAAACCCCTCTACATCTCTTAATCCAGCTCTTACCATTGGGTTTCAGCTTGATGAAGTAGGTATCCATCATCAAAACCTCAGTAAGGCGAAAGCACGAGAAGCAACACTTGAAGCTTTGACCATGATGAATATCGGAGATGTAAAAGGCACGGTCAAAAGATATCCTCATCAGATAAGCGGTGGCATCCAACAGAGAATCTGCATAGCCATGGCCATTCTCTGTAAACCTGATCTGATGATACTCGATGAACCAACTACAGCTTTGGATGTAACCACCGAGGCAGTAATCCTCGATTCGATCAAAGCTCTCAAGGACAGCCTCAACATGTCCTTGATCTATATATCGCATGATATGGGCGTCATCAACAAAGTATCAGAACAAGTTGTGGTGATGTATAACGGCGAGATTGTAGAGAGAGGACCAAAAGCAAAGATCTTTGAACATCCCAGTCATCCATATACTCGAGCCCTCATCAACTGCATGCCTCGAGGAGGTGTGGTAAAAGAAAACGCGAAGCTCAACACCATCAAGGGTTATGTCAGACGAAGAGGTCTTGTGGAAACGGGCTGTCCATACGCAGAACGTTGTGACTCACGCAATGAGACCTGTGAAGCCTTATACGGAATGCGCACCATCTCCAACGAGCATTATGCAGCATGCGATCGTGCATATGCTGAAGATGTTGAGGAAACAGTAAAAAAGAAAAGAATTCCTAAAACCAGAGTGCAGATACAAGAACCTACGAATCTGTTGGAGATCACCGACCTCCACAAAGTCTATGGAAACAAGCGAAAAGTCTTTGCTGTCAATGGAATCAACGTATCTGTCCAAAGTGGATCGGTTTTGGGCATCGTAGGGGAATCTGGATGTGGAAAATCAACGACAGGACATATGGTATCCGGTCTTTATCAACCTACATCAGGGGCCATCTCTTTTGAAGGATACGATATATCACTTCCTTGGAACAAACGCAACTCAGAAACACTTAAGGACATCCAATTGATCTTTCAAAATCCAGGGCGAAGTCTCAATCCTTCCCATACGGTCGAACAGATCATTGGACGCCCCATGAAGCGACTCCTTAGTATGAATTCACCTCTTGAAAGAAGGGAGAAAATCATCACCCTTTTACATAAAGTTGATTTAGGAAAGGAGTACTTGACCAAAAAACCAAACCAACTTTCTGGGGGCGAACAACAGAGGGTTGCAATTGCAAGAGCCCTTTCCATTTCACCGAGAATGATTGTTTGTGACGAACCTACCAGCGCTCTTGACGTATCTGTCCAAGCTTCTGTACTGAATCTGCTCAATGAACTCCAGATAGAAAGTCAGGTCACCTACCTGTTCATTTCTCATGACCTGAATGTCATCAACTATCTTAGTGACACCATCATGGTCATGTATGCTGGAAAAATCTGCGAGTATGGGAAACGCGATGAGGTCATGAATGATTCTCATCATCCATATACTGAGGCTTTGCTTTCTGCTGTCCCTGAGGTGGATCCTACCAAACAAAAGGATCCCATCCGGTTGGAGGGGCAACTCCCCGATCCAGCCAAGAAACCCAAGGGGTGTCCATTTGCTGGGCGTTGTCACGTACAGGTGGGGGCGATTTGTGAGAATGAATATCCTCCAATGGTTCGATTGAGTGACACCCATCACTATTTCTGCCATATAAAACCAACAACCTAAGCTGTACAAGAGAAACAGACAGACCGCATACGCAGCCTGTCTGTTTCTTAATCCTCATCGAATGTAAAAATCAGTGTAAAAGAGTATCACTCTCTTGCTTGAATTCCTTCATCTTTTTATTAAAGAAAGAGATATAGTCATCCTCCCAACTACCGGCACAGACAGAAACCCTTTTTATGGAAATCTTAGAGGCTATCTCAAATTTATTTGCATCCATACCAAAGATGGTCTTCACCAGGTTTTTCTCTCCAGCAATTCTTACCTCGTATAGATACTCTCCCTTCTGAATCACTGACAAGTCATTATTGCTCTTGGGAATACAGGAACGAAGTAAAGGATCATATACCGCATCATTTCGAGTGTCGATGAGATAGATGCTTCCCATAATGAACTTAGCCAAGGTCTGTTTTTTTCCAAGTTGAATGAAAAGCACTTTTTTCAGTTCATACCCTTCATTGAGATTGTCCTGTAACCTTTCCTTCACCATTTGTTGATCCACACCCGGCTCAAGCATCAATTCGGCAAGCAACACCTCGTTGTCACCGCTGACGCCCAATGAGAGAGGATTGACGAATTCCAATTTTGGTTTCGGATTATATCCTTGGGTGAATTGGAGATCCATCCCACTTCTTTGGAATGCCATCTCAAAATTTCTCATTGCATTGATATGGCTGATGAACAGAGCCCTTCCTGACCGCTTATAGGTCATGATCACCTGCACTGCAGGATATGAGGGAACCACCTTTACAGGAATTATTTTCTTCTGTTGTTTGACATCTTCAAGAATCGTATCTATTTCAGCCGTATCGGCAACTTTGGTGACTTTTGAACATACACCGCATAGATGATTGCATTCAGGAAGACATCGCTCGGTAAGTAAAAGATTTCTTGCCTGCTCAAACTCGCTTTTCAAGAAACTTTTGCTTACTCTCATTGAAACAGAATCCCATGGAAGGTCTTCATCTATAGAGAGAGGGTGGAAGATTGCTTGTGAAGGATCATATTCAGCTTCAGCAATGGCCTCAAGCCAAAGATCAGCTTTCAAATATTCATCCCAAGCATCAAGACGACA
>JAQVVB010000339.1 GCA_028699215.1 Sphaerochaeta sp.
AGATGGTGTGTATCATATCAAGGCGTGCTGTCTCAAGCTCTTCCCCGATTCCTATATGACCTGTAGCTTTCATGATAGGATCATCGAGGAAATCATTGCATGGAAGCCCGATATCGTACACTCCAATAATGAATTCTTTTCCATGGCCTTTGCCAAACATATAGCTGAGCACCTATCGATTCCCCTTATACATACCTGTCATACAGACTTTACGCGTTACGATGCTTCCCAGAGGATCCGCCATTCTCTTTGGGATAATTTCATAGCCAGGGGGGTCCGATTCCGGGTACGCAACAGTACGTGCATCATAAGCCCTTCTTTCAAGCACCGGGACATGCTGATTCGCTATGGAATGAAGAATGATATACATGTCATTCCTTCTGGTGTTGATCTCAAGCAATATCGAGAGAGGATTGATGAACAAAAACGAGAACAAATCCGCAAAGGCTTTTCTTTTACTTCGCAGAATTTCGTTTTGGTTTCTGTGTGTCGGCTTGCTCCTGAGAAGCACGTTTCCCTGACCATAGACAACTTTTTCTTGTTGCAGAAACTGGAGAGTCGTGTGCGGCTTTTGATCGTGGGTGGTGGTCCCAAGCAGGAAAAGTTGGAAAAGCAAGTACAAGAACTGCACCTGCAGGATACGGTGAGGTTCAGTGGCCCTATCGCTTCAGATCAAGTCCACCAGTATTATCAGGCGGGAGACTTGTTTGTCAGTTCATCGATCAGGGAGTCACAAGGCCTCAGTTTTGTTGAAGCGCTTGCTTCAGGTCTTCCTTTGCTCTGTAGGGACGATGCCTTTCTGGGGATTTCAGTTGAGGATCTTGCGTGCGGTTGTCTCTATGCTGATTCCAAGGAATTTGTCCACAAGTGTTCTGCTTTGATTGAGAATGAAGCGCTTTATACAAAGTATTGCAAGAATGCCCATCAGGCTTCAGGACAGTTTTGTCGTGAAGCCTGGGGAGAGAAACTGCTTGCATTGTTTAGAAGTTGTTTGGAATGACCTATATTATGCTTTTTTTATTCTGGCTTTGATTTTCGAAACCAACAGAATGATTGAAGGCATCACCAAAAGAGTCGAAAGCATGCAATTGAGCAGGGCTATGCTCATCAGGCTGCCAAAGTATCGGATGGGAGTATAGGAGGCGAAGAGGAACATCATCATGCCTGCTATGATCGAAAGCGTGGTCAATATGATCGGCCTTCCTGTCTCTGAAATGGTCTGGGAGAGGATTTTGGAAAGAGGAAGATCCAAGGTGTCTCTTTTTGTCTTGTAGCGTATCAAGAAGTGTATGGCATCATCAATTCCAGCACCTACCGCAACTGAAGTGAAGCTTACAGTGATCATATCAAAAGGTATGTTGAAGATGAACATGAATATGTAGTTTGCCATAACTCCTGAAAGTATGGGAATCAACGCATACAAGGCGTGTGAGATGGATTTGAACGCCAATAATACGATGATGAACACCAAGATGAAGCTGGCATAGGTACTTGCCTTTTGATCACCCAGAAGCATGTTGGAAAAATGCAGGGATCTATGAGGTTCTCCTGTAATGGTCACTTGGGTGCCGTGGGGAAGCAGTGGAAGGTAGTTGATCAGAACGTCTTCAATCCTTTGTGCACTACTAATGGTCATGAGATCCTGTTCCTCAGCGTCATAGTTCTGGATGATGAGGGAGATCTGATTTGCATTGTCGTTGAGAATGGAACTGAGGTCGATATTGCTTTGTTTGCTCATGAGAATGACCATTCTGCTCAAAAGGTTCATGAGACCTGAAGAAAGAGGGATTCCTTCTTCTCCACTATAGACCCGATTTGCAAAGCTCACATAGGAAGAAAATGAGATGATCTGCAGAACATCGGGGCTGTTGGTTTTGATGGCTGATTCATATTCGTATACTTTTGCTAGATTTTCACTTTGCAGGAAGAAGTTGTCATTATCTTCAGGTGCAGTGATAGTCACGATGAAGGGAGTATCCCCACCCATTTTTTGTGCGAAATGTCGGGAACTCTTCCCAAATTCGTCTTTTTCCGGGAGATAGGACATATAGTTGGTGTTGATGCGTACATGGTCATGGGTGAGGGCATAACCGGCGATGACACCTATCCAGATAAGAACGAATACATACCATCGCTTGATCACCAGTTTGCTGATGTATTTGACTATTTGGGCCAAGTATCCCTTGCTGTAGGTTTTCAACTGGTTGGGTTTGGGAGGAACGACCATCGTGAGCAAAGCGGGGAGGTAGGTGGATGACAGGATTGCACAATAGGTGATGCCGATACTTACCGCTATGCCGAACTCCCTCAACGCTGGGGTATCGGAGAATAATAAGCTGAGGAAGCCTATTACCGTAGTGAGACAGGCAAACCCAATGGTTCGTAGGATTTTCCTAGTGGATTCGATGGAAGAGATGCCACTGGAATAGTCTGCATAATACTCTCCGATTACATGGATGGCATAGGAAGACCCAAGGTTGAGCACCATACACGGGGTGACGATATTCACGATGGTCATGGCATACCCAAGCAATTTCATGGTGCCGAAGGTCCAGATGATTCCGATCAGGGACATGGAAAAAGGCAGCAACATGCTTCGTTTTGCTTTGAAACTCAGATAATAGACGATCAGAATGGCAAGACAACAGAGTCCGAGAAGGGTTCCCAAGTCGCGATTGAGATAGTGCATCAGGCGATTGCTGATGACCGCACCCCCATTGATGGAAATCTTGAGTCCTGCATCGCGCAAAGGATCCAACATGGCTGATAGTTCATCCTCACGTTCTTGCGTGAACGAAGAGGTCTTGAAGGAGAAGACCATACTGGTCAGGTCCTCACTTACCAGGTAATTCTTGATGATCGGGTCGTTGATGATTCGATCCTTGAGCAGGGAAGCTTCTTCTTCTGTCCAAGTCAAACGTCCTTGATTTGGTGAAAAAGGGATGCTCATGAGGCGAGTCCCTCGTTTTTCCAAGGTTACGAAATCCAAGATGGAAGAACTTTCGCTGAGTTCTTTTGTTGAGCTCAGCTGATACATGACTTCTTCAATCTGCGTGAGTGTTTCTGCTGTATAGAGATTATCTGACTCGACCATTACAAGATAGGTGGAGGTATACTCAAAGTCATCGTCCTCGCTGATGGGAGAAAAAGATGTACTTGCCCTGAACTGATGGTCAGTGCTGCTTGTATTCAATACTGC
>JAQVVB010000340.1 GCA_028699215.1 Sphaerochaeta sp.
CAGTGCGATATTGCAGAGTGTCAGAAGTGAAGAGATGCGTTCTCATCTGCTTTCATTGCACGAAAAACGATTCGATGCTTCCATCGAAAGGTTTTTGTCCATGATGGCAAACCAACACTTCGTCTGGTTCTGCAAATCTCAACAACAGTAGAAGATTCCTGCACATACTACATGCTCTACCTTTTGGTCCCAGGTTTCTGTGGGAAGTGTTTCCACCAGTTGGTAGCTTCTGCATATTCCCAGGGTAGTGCCTGTCTTGTATGTTTGAAGGTATCGGTCATAATATCCTTTTCCTCGTCCTAGGCGCTCTCCAGAGGCCGTGTAGGCCATCGCGGGGATGAGAAGGAGACTTGTATCGTCTGGAGTGACAAGCTTGCCGTCAAGCGGTTCCTCGATGGCAAACATGTTCTTCTTTGTCTCTTCTCTCCAGTTTTCTGTGACGAGGTGGAAGGTCAGATTCATATCTTCATTGCAGCGAGGAAGTGCAAGCGTTTTGGTTTTGCTTGCTTGATCAAGCAGGGGTGTGATGTCGACTTCACTTTTCAAGGGGATGAAGGCAAAAACAGTGGAGGCGTTCTTGTATAATGGGGAGGCAAGCAATGCTTTGATGCTGCTTGCATCTTCATCTGAGAAGTCAACTGATCGAAATGCTTTTGCTTGTGCCTTGAGATCAAGGCGAGCTTCGGTTTTGCTGTGCATAGCCTAGTATAGCATGTAGGTGAGAAACACAAACATTGTTGTGATGCCGATGAGAAGCAGGTCCCTGTAGGTGTAGGGGAGGGTTTGTCGTTTCCTGTTGGCTTCAAAGGCTCGTGCATCGAGGGCCCAGGAGAGTTCCTCTGCTCGATCGAGCAGCAAGGAAAAAATGCTGGACCCTAACGAGGTAAGATTTTTGATGGGGTTTCTGTTTCTCTCCAATCGTGCTTTTCTGGCGGTGATGACTTGGTCGGTCACATCGAAGATCATGGGGATGAGGGACAAGCTCAGTTCAATGCTGCTGGCAACATTCCATCCGTTGACAAACGGGATCCTGTCGAGCAGGTTGCCCAAGGAGCGGGCCAAGTCGTCAGGTGCTGTGGAATCACTGATGAGCATGCCGCTGAGAATGATGGTCAGAAAGCGAAGACAGGCCGTAAGGGCAAGCAATGCACTTTTTGTGGCAAGGTACTCGGTCAATGCAATCAAACATGTCATGAAGATGAAAAAACGCAGTTCCTTGGCGTATCGTTTGAGTGGCAGTCTTTGGATGAGGGAGAGCAAGAGCAGGGGAGAGAGAAGCAACAACGTCCCGAATAAGGGCGCTTTGACCAAAGGAAAACAGAGTGCTATCACACAGAGCAGTTTGCTTACCGGGTTGCAATGGTTGAGGTAGGTGTGTTGTTCCCTGTAGTGGAAAATCAGTGCTTCAGCCATGTCAGTTCCTCGATGGTACCTTCCTGTGGGACGTAGACTCCATGACTTCTGAACTGTGTATAGAGTTGGGCAGGATGTCCTTGGAGTGTCAGGTTTCCTTGTTCCAAGATGAGGGCGAGGTCTATGTAGGCGAGGACTTTTTCCACTTCATGGCTTACCAGTATGATGGTGTGTCCTTCACCTTTGAGCGCGAGCAGTGTTTTGAGAACCTGCAGTACCGAGGGGTAATCGAGGTTGGCAAAAGGTTCATCCATGATGAGCAGTTTGGGTTCCATGACCAGCACTCCTGCGATGGAGAGTCTTCTTTTTTCTCCTCCACTTAAGGTTCTGGGGCGTTGTTTGAGTTGTTTTGATAGGTCGAGCAGGGTAACGACTTCTTCTAGTTTTTTCATCTGTTCAGCAAGGGGAAGCTGAAGGTTTTCCAATCCGAAGAGGATGTCCCGTTCGACGGTTTGTCCCACGATCTGGGTGTCGCTGTCTTGGAATACCAGGCCAACTGAAGTAAGTCGTTTCTTGGGGTGTTTGGTCAGGTCTTCTCCGTCAATGAGGATGGTTCCTGAACTTGGTTTGAGCAGGCCTTTGATGCATTTGAGCAAGAGGCTTTTTCCTGAACCGTTGGGTCCTGTGATGAGGGTGAATGAGCCTTTGGGGATGGTAAAGGAGATGTTCTTGAGGATGGGTTTGTTTTTTTCAAATCCAAACTCAAGATTTTCTACTTGGAGAAGGGGTGTTTCATTGCTCTTCATGATGCTTTTGACTGTAGCAGATGACCTCTCTTTGGGCAAGCTTGGTGATCGTTATGGAAAAAATCAGAAAGGGTGTTGACAAGAAAAGTCGATTCGGGGTATACAAGAGAACGTCACGCCGCTTTAGCTCAGTTGGTAGAGCAAAGGACTGAAAATCCTTGTGTCCTCAGTTCAATTCTGAGAGGCGGCAAGATTCCTGTTACAGAGTGATACTTGTAGCAGGATTTTTTTTGAGGGCCGCTAGCTCAGCTGGTAGAGCAACAGACTCTTAATCTGTGGGTCAAAGGTTCGATCCCTTTGCGGCTCAGGAATGGTTTTTTTGCGAAAGTAGCTCAGTGGTAGAGCTCCACCTTGCCAAGGTGGATGTCGCGGGTTCAAGTCCCGTCTTTCGCTCTTGCGTACGTGATTCTGAAGAGGAATTGCGTACGCTTTTTTGTCTTCTTTCGTTTCTCCCTAGATCTCTTAAATGTTTTCGCTTTGCTCACCTAATCGGTTTTACAAGGCTGTTATTACAATATCACAATTGCAACAGCGTTTAAGTTTCATTGAAAGAAGAAAAATGGTACAATCACACGTACCAAGGGACGATTCCCATTTCTCCTGAACTCCAAAGAAACCGGGTTTGGGGGAAGGATAAGAAAAGCCTGTTTGGGGGAAGGATAAGAAAAGCCTGTTGATTGAATCCTTGATGTTGCATATACCAATCCCGCTCTTTTAAGTGTCTGCCGATTCTGACAACAATTGGAAGGTTATCGATGGGCTGCAAAGATTAACTGCAATCAAGGAATACTGTTTGGATAAAAGTTTCAGACTGTCTGGACTTGAATATCTACAGCAGTTTGAATGGTGTTTCTTTGATGATTTATCCCCAATTTTCATCAATAGGATATTGGAATCTACCTTTCAGTTTGTAATTGTAGAACTGACGACTGACGACTGACGAGCATGTAAAGTTCAATATCTTCAAGCGAATAAATACTGGGGGTTTGTGAGAATTAAAGCGTTGATGAAGGATGTTGTATGTTAAAAGAGTTGGAATT
>JAQVVB010000047.1 GCA_028699215.1 Sphaerochaeta sp.
CCTTCAACAATTCGAAATTCTGCATGTTTCTCGCACCGATTTGAAACATATCGATGTACTTGGCCATCATATCGACATCACCGGGATTTACAATCTCACTGGTGATGGGCATACCGAACTTTTCACCGGCTTCCTTGAGGTACACCAAACCCTCTTCACCCAACCCTTGGAAAGCATAGGGAGAGGTCCTTGGTTTGAAGGCTCCTCCACGAAGAATGACAGCTCCGGCTTCCCGAACAGCTTCAGCGATCGTAAAGATTTGCTCTCGGGATTCAACGGCGCAAGGACCTGCCATGATGGCTATTCGATTTCCTCCGATCTTCACGTTGCCTACCGTAACGATGGTGTCTTCTTTTTTCAGTTCCCGGGAAGCAAGCTTGTAAGGCTTGCTGATGGGAACAACACTGGCAACACCATCAAGCAACTCCACTTCACGGAGATCGAGTGTGCTTTGGCCAACAGCACCGAATACGGTCTCTTCCTGTCCAATGATTTCCTTTACGGTGTAACCATTCTCTATAAGGAAGCTTCTGATGCTTTCACGTTGAACGTCATGGATATTTTTTTTCAGTACGATTATCATGCAAACACGCTAGAGTGTATCAAAAAAAAGGTCAAGTGACGGTTGTCTTTTTTAGCACAACATGATAAGGGGATACCATGCATGAAAACGATTGGGATAAACTCTTTACAAGCTTTCGAGGTGTACTTGAAGCAGAAGGGAAAAGACTCCCCTCAGTGTCTCTCATCGCTGAAGAGAACCAAGACCCCTTCACGGTGTTGGTTGCCACCTTGCTCTCCTTACGGACCAAAGATGAAGTGACCCTTAAAGCCAGCAGAAAGCTCCTCGCACTTGCCGATACACCTCAAAAAATGATGTTGCTTCCAGCAGAAACCATTGAAAAAACCATCTACCCAGTGCTCTACTACAAAACCAAGGCAAGAAACCTGATCGCCATAAGCAAACAGATTCTTGCCTTATATGATGGAAAGGTCCCGAACTCCTCTGAAGAACTCTTAAAACTGCCGGGAGTAGGCATCAAGACAGCCAACCTCACCCTTAATCTTGGGTTTGGCATCGATGCGATCTGTGTAGACTGCCATGTCCATCAGATCGCAAACAGAATGGGCTGGGTCAGCACAAAGAATGCAGAACAAACCGAAATCGCATTACAAAAAGTCATGCCTAAACGATACTGGATTCCTCTCAATGAACTGCTGGTACTGTATGGCCAGAACATCTGCACCCCCATACGTCCTTGGTGCAGCAAGTGTCCCCAGCGTGAAACCTGCCCAAAAATAGGAGTGAAAGCCTCACGCTAACCCTTTCTTGCAGACTTCATACGTAGCAAAGAGAACTATCAGATGATACATGACTGCCTGAATCCAGGAAATCCAATCTGAAAAATCAAAATTGGAAAATCCAGGTGCGATATCGGCAAAGAAAATGACGGCCACCCAGATGACCAACACAGCAATCATTCCACCCTTCACAAAACTCTGGGGAAGTTTTTTGCTGAACAACGGAATGATCAACACGATTCCACTCAACAACACAATCACGGCAAGCAGGTAGATGAGACCTTCTGCATCCATGGCCTTATATAAAGACCCTATCCCTTCACCGCCACCTTTGGAGATCAACCCCTGCAACCCCATGCTGATGTACAACAGGGAAATCACAAGGCGTAATAAAAACGCAGTACTCTTCTTGTTCACAGAAATGGTATCAGCCATAGCAAGTCCTCCTTGGACGTATCAATAGACTTCCTTCACCACACGAGAAACGGATTCTGCTTTGCCCAATGTATAAAAATGTACTCCGCGTACTCCATGTTCGATTAGATCTTTTGCCTGTTTCCGGCACCAATAAACACCTACTTCCTTGACCTCAGACAGTTTGTTCGCTTTTTCCAACAATGCAACCAATTCGGAAGGAAGATCAATATGAAACGTCTGAGGAATCGTCAGCAAGTCACGCTTGCTGCCAATCGGTTTGATTCCTGGAATGATGGGGACATTGATCCCTGCTTTTCTGCAATCCTCCACAAACCGATAAAACTGTGCATTGTCGAAAAACATCTGGGTAACGATGTATTCGGCTCCGCAATCGACTTTGTATTTGAGATATTCCATATCGGAAAACAGATTGGCGGCTTCGGCATGCTTTTCAGGATACCCTGCTACGCCGATACAGAAATTTGTCTTCTGGGCATCCCGTAATTGGTCGTCCAAATACCGTCCTTGGTTCATGTTCACAATCTGGCTCACCAACTCGCTTGAATGTTCATACCCTCCATTGACCGGCATGAATCGTTTTTGGCCTGCAGGAGGATCTCCCCGGAGAGCCAACACATTATCTATGCCAAGAAAATTGAGTTCCACCAACGTATCCTCAAGCTCCTCCCGACTCATCCCCCCACAGATCAAGTGAGCTACCACAGGTATATTGAAGGTGTACTGGATCAAGGCCGAGAGTGCGACGGTACCGGGACGTTTGCGAACGGTTTTCCGTTCAAGCAATCCATCGGGACGTTCAACATACACTACTTCTTGTTGATGATTGGTGACGTTGATGTAGGCAGGCTCGTACACGCTCAGTTGTCTGACGGTTTCCAAAAGAGTTTCGGCATTCCCTCCCTTCAAGGGAGGAACCAATTCAAACGTAAAGAGCGGCTTTTTTGCTTGGTTGAGTATTTCTGTGACTTTCATCTTTTTATTATTCCATACCTGCAAGGAGTGTGGCAAGCTTGTCTTGCTCCATTCCTTTTCTCTGTGCATAGAGAGAACGTTGTTGCATGGAAACGTTCCCTACTCCAAAATACCTGAGGTCCTCGCCACCGATGAGCATGGCACAGACAGAAGAGGCTGGATCCATGGCAAAATTTTCAGTCAGGTGAACCCCTATGGCCTCTTCTGCTTTGAGCAGATCAAAAAGCGTTTTCTTTTCACTATGGTCTTTCCAGATAGGATAACCAGGAGCAGGACGAATGAAGGAAGCATCTGAGGATTCCCATCTCTCTCGGAGTGCCAGTTCAGCCTCTTCGCTTAGGACCTCGGCAAGTCGGTCCCCAAGCAACTGTAAAGCCAGCAAACGATAGGTATCACCCTGTTTCTTTACGTGTGCAAGATATTCATGCATTCCAAGAGAAGAACTGGCAACAAAAAGCCCGATGGTATCGTCTTTGGCTATGTAGTCTGCTAAACACAATCCACTCTCTTCATTACGAAGGAAATAGAAGGAAGAAGACCCAACTTGTACAGAAAGTCTGTCGCTTTTAGCGTGAAAAAGTCCACAGACCACTTTGCACCCTTGCTCGAAAAGAGTTCTTAATGTCTCTTCAGCAAGCAAGCTTTTGGCCTCTTGGACAAGCTTCTTTCCTTCAACACTATCAAAAGGAACCTTCCAAGCAGCACAGTACATCTTCCAATTGATTTTTTCCTGCAGAGCATCAAGCGAAAAACCATCAAGGATAAAGACCCCATAGTGTTTTGCAGTGGTCCCCTTTTTTTTCTGGTTGGTCTTCAGAAGAATCGATTCATAAGGAACCTCTTTCTTTGTATGGCTCGTAAGCTCCTCGTCAGATAAGGTTGCATACGTTTGTCTGAGTCCTGCAAGAAAGCTCTCTTTTTCACTACTCATCACCTTTTGTGCAACAAGGGCCATAGCAGATGCATCCTTGGTCTGAATGACCGGCCCTTGATACAGAGGAGCCAATTTGACAGCGGTATGCAACTCACTGGTAGTAGCTCCTCCGACAAAAATCGGAATGGTACTTCCCCGTTCTTCAAAAAGAGCAATGACATGCGCCATCTCCTTAAGGGAAGGAGTGATCAAACCGCTGAGACCAACCAAATCAGCGTTATGAGTAAGTGAAGCTTCTAAGATTTTTTCAGCAGGGACCATGACTCCAAGATCAATGACTTCAAAATCATTGCACGTAAGGATGAGATTTACGATATTTTTCCCAATATCATGTACATCCCCCTTTACGGTAGCCATTACTGCAATTTTCTTTTTTTGATGTCCTACATCTGCATTCTTATGAGTTAAATATTCAGTAATCCGAGGTTGGAGGATATCGACAGCCATCTTCATGGTTCGAGCGCTACGAACTACCTGAGGAAGAAACAGCTTTCCTTCACCAAAAAGCTTTCCTACAACCTTCATGCCGTCCATCAAGGGTCCTTCAACCAAGGAAATGGGATCTTCTGCTACCAGTAGATCAAGATCGCTAGCGAGCGTGCTGTTCTCTCCCAAAAGAATCGACTGAACCAGATGTTCCTTTGGGTCAAGGATTTTTTTTTCAGGTTTTTTTCCCCCACCTCCGGTTTCTTCTTTTGAAGCCTGCTGACTCAGGGCAAGATCAATGAGTTCAGTGCGTAGGGAAACCAGATCTTCCCCCTCTGCAAGCAAAGCCTTGGTGATGATCTCTCGTTCTTTTGTTCCTAATTTTTCAACATCGCGATTTGCAACTGGATTGATGATGGCCATATCGAGTTGTGCGAGGTTGAGAAAAACCGCATGCATGGCATTGCGAATCGTATCATTTCCTCTAAACGAGAAGGAAAGATTGCTGATGCCTCCGCTGGTATGACAATAAGGAAGGTTTTTCTTTATCCAATGGGATGCATTGATGAAATCTCGGGCATAGGTATCATGTTCGTCTATTCCTGTAGCTATGGAGAGGACATTTGCATCGAATATGATGTCTTCAGGCTGAATCCCTCCTTGGACAAGCAAGTCATAGCTTCTTTGGGCGATTGCAATTTTTCTCTCATAGGAGGAAGCCTGTCCTGATTCATCAAAAAGCATGACCACCATGGTACATCCATACGAGGCAATGGTCTTTGCCCTACTGAGGAACTTTTCTTCCCCTTCCTTGAGGCTGATGGAGTTGACGATTCCCCTACCTTGCAACTCTTTCAACGCTGTTTCAATCACCTCCCAGTCGGAGGAATCGATCATAAGCGGTACTTTTGATATGGAAGGGTCGCTTCCAATATGTCGTAAGAAAGTGACCATACTCTGTTTGGCATCAAGCATGGAAGCATCCATGCAGATATCTATGACCTGGGCTCCGTTCTGTACCTGCAATCGAGCTATTGAGAGAGCTTCTTCCCATTTCTGTTCGTGGATCAGTCGGGCAAATTTCTTTGAACCCGCTACATTGGTCCTCTCTCCTATCACCAGGAGCTCACCTTCAAGGGGAAGGCATGCTTCAAGTCCACTGAGTTGCAAAGCATGAATCGCCTGGTTCTTTGGATGTCCAACGTTCTTTCTCGCGATTTCTGCAATGGCCTGTATATGCTTTGGTTCGGTTCCACAACAACCACCTACGATATGGAGACACCCGGTACTGAGAACCTCATTCAGTTCTTGTGCCATTTGTTCGGGAGTAAGCGTATAGGCCCCTTCCTTGTCAGGAAACCCTGCGTTAGGATGAGCACTGATGTAAAAAGGAGCCAAGGTTGAAAGCTTTTTTATGAGGGGAATCATCTCCTGTGGGCCAGTTGAACAGTTCAGCCCAAGGGAGAAGAGGGGGAAGGAAGAGAGGGAGATGATAAACGCTTCAAGCGTCTGACCACTAAGAGTACGTCCACTCTGGTCACTGAACGTGACGCTCACCATGAGAGGTACCGTCCGTTCCTCTGTCTTCATAGCCTCAACACAGGCCATGATGGCACTTTTTGCAGTAAGCGTATCGAAGACGGTTTCGATCAATAAAAGATCGACACCGCCACCAAGGAGAATCTCAGCTTGCTGGCGATACATGGCCAAAAAGGCATTGAAATCACTCATCCGGTAGGCAGGGTCATCGACATTGGAAGAAAAAGATAGACTTCTATTGGTAGGTCCCAATACTCCTGCGACGTAGGCATACCCTTCGTGGGAGCGTTCAAAATCTGCAGCAGCTTCACGAGCAATCTCACATGCTGCACGGTTAATGACATCTACCTCTTCACTGAGTCCGTACTCTTCAAGATTGAAAGCATTCGCACAGAAGGTGTTGGTCTCGATGATGTCGGCTCCTGCTTCCAGATATTTGGTATGTATTTCAAAAATCACATCGCCACGAGTCAAATTGAGATACTCATTGCACCCCAGGGCTTTCTTACCATCCAAAGAAAAATCCTCAGATGTAAGGTTTTCTCTCTGTATCATGGTGCCCATTGCTCCATCCAGAACAACCACCCGTTTTTTCAAAGTCTCCAGCAAATATTCTTTTCTATTCATACTCAGGTACGTACCTCCAGCTGACCACAAAGAGCCAGCGTATCATCAAGCAACACCACGGCAGAGAGGATTTCTTCGTGGGTGTTCATTTCATTGCAAATCTTCTGAACATCGGATTGCTTTTGCACTCTATTGCAGAATGCCGTTGCATAGGCATCACTAAGGGCAGCGTCTTTACACGCAACCATGACAGCATCTGCTTTTCCAAAACTATAAGAATGCCCGATTTTCCCTGAAGAAGTACATATACCCAAAGGACTATGTAGCGGATCAACAACTACAGAAAGTTTACCTGAAAGCCTATTACCAGGTGCAATAAGCTTAACAGATAGCTCTTTTAGGACATCAATATAGAGATCTCCACCATTTTCAACAACGATTTCATCCAACAGGAACTTCTGCTTCAAATGCTGCGCTGTTGCTTGGGCAATTGCTCCTGCTACACTAGCCATCGGCCCGGTTGCAGCAAGAAATGACGCATTAAGCATGGACTGGATGAAACCAGAAGGATTGTCTGTAACAGTGAGAGGAACAAAAGAAGTTCGGAAAGCTGGGTCGGGATAGCTGATGATTTCATTGCGCAATCTTCTCACTATCCTTCCAGCCTCACTTCTCAAATCATTTTGACCCACTGAAGCTGGATTGTACCCAATCCATATATCACTTTCTCCTATGGAAAGAACAAGGGAAGAGAAGCGCGAGGAACCCATCTGAAATCGGTAGGTTCGACTCTGAAACATGGTTCAAGCCTCTCTCTCGTGTGAAACCTCAAAGAGCCTCATGGGACATGCTTGTACGCATAGTCCACACGCCACACAAAGAGAAGCTTCATACACAAGTTTCCATTCGCTGTTCATGGTAAGGGCTCTGGAAGAACAGACGGCAGTACAGGCACCACAATCAATACAACCCTTGTCATTGAACATGAGTTCCTTGATCATTTCCGAGACGACGACTCCTGTAGTCGAGAGCCATACGACACTGTCAGCAAGAGCTTTTTCAGTCCCGGATAGTTCAACAATGAGTTTGCCGCCTCTTCCTGAAGCCACATCAGCATTGAGGATATTGATGTCCACATCGTAGGTTCTTACCAATTTGCTGACCAAGGGCTGTTCTACAAGGGTGGGAGAAAATCTGAGTGCATAGCGTTTTTTCATTTGTTGCCACCTTCACGGGGAATCAAGGGTTTTACAAAACTGTCATGAGGAAAGGTCTTTACCGGCTCACTTAAGTAGAATTTCTTCTCCTTGATCCATTGGTTCAAGGTCTGGGCGATATCACGGGCTTTACTCAGAGAAGAGAGCGGAGCAGTCTTTACTTCTTTACCATCCTCAAGCTGAACCGACCCACTCTGCAATTGCGCATAGGTCACCTTGCCGACCGAGGGATGGCCCTCCGTTCCATAATCACTGATCAATGTTTCTATCTGGCTGTTGTTGATGGCTAGATGTTTTGCCATCTGGACATCCAGGACAGGAATGGGAATGCCGATACCAACAAACATCGAAACACCATATTTTTCGTAGTAGGCTGAACGTATGTACTCTGTGGACATCTCTTTTGCATTTCCTACAACGGCCAAGGTGGCTCCGGTACCAATGGGAATGCCGTGCTCGTTTCTAGGCCTGACCATATTGAACTGGGTGCCATTCCAAACGACATACCCTTCAGTGCCCCCGAGAAAGATCCTGGTTCCCAATCCAATGGTCTTGAGATACGGGTCATTGAGCAAAGGGCTGAGTTCTCCACTGGTCGAATAGGTTATGTTGGAGAACCGGGGAAGCAGACTTCCCATATAGGTGTATTTTATCTTGTTGGTGCTGTTGGTTGCAGCTGCATAGTTTTGATAGGCGTTACGGGGATTGAAAAGATAGAATTCATTGACAGTATCCTTGTTGATCCAGGTATCGATCTCCTTGGTAGGATAACAGTCGGTTCCTTTGCCTCTGGCATGCAGACGGATATCTTTGCCGGCGATCAAATCCTCTATGACATTTGCACCACCATAGGAAGGATCGAACTTTGACTCTGCGGTCGCTCCAATGTAGGTGTCTACAGCAGCAAGACCTTCATAGGCATTGACCCCATTGAGTGTTATCTCTTCCATTCTGATTCCAGGAGACCAGTGACCGAAATTTATCACTGCTCCAGAAGAGCACATCGGACCAAAGGTCGCGGTGGTCACTACATCAACTTGCTCGGCAAGTTGTTCGATTTCGGTGTGTTCAGCCATGCGGGAAAATTCCTCAGCTGTGACTACTACGACCGTTCCTGCTTTGATCTTCTCGTTAATCTGGGCAACAGTTTTTGCCATAACAACTCCTCTAGAAAGGTATATCGGACTCTTCAATGGTCATTGCTGGAAGCAGATGGTAGGCTGGAACCTCATACGGGTGCGCATATTTCAAGGCCTCTACTACAGATGCGGCATCTTCTTCATTAACCACCAATTCTAAACGCCACTCTGGTACTTGTTCAAGCTCTTTGACACTCCCTATGAACGGATTACTCCCTTCTGTTGGCATAAATTGACCTTTTCCCAAGGTCTGCCAGCAACATTGCTCATACTTTCCCATTTTTCCTGCGCCGCGAGAGAACAGAGCTTGCTTAACTGACTCAAGATGAGTTTCAGGTACATAACAAACCAAAATATACATCTTTTCTCTCCTTGGAGTTTTGTCGTATGATGTGTGCATGGTAAAACTTCTCGTGTTCCTCGGCAACCCTGGAAAACTCTATGAAAAGACAAGACATAATGCAGGCTGGATATTGTCAGATTATCTGTATCCTGACGTATCTTGGTCGGAAAAATTCCATGCGCAAACAGCTGTTGCTGAAGGTTTCAGGCTCCTCAAACCCCAGACCTATATGAATGAGAGCGGAAAGTCCGTACGTGCTTGTTCTGATTTTTTCAATTATACAGCTCAAGAAATACTTGTCGTACATGATGACCTTGAACTTCCGTTTGGAACGATCAGATTGCAGAAAGGTGGAGGGTTGCAGGGTCACAATGGGTTGAAATCAATCAAACAGCACCTAGGGGACGACCTCTTTTATCGACTTCGCATCGGCATCGGAAGGCCCCAAAGAGGAAGCGTCGCTTCCTATGTATTGCTGCCTTTCGACAAGGAAGAAGCCCCTTTGCTTCCCTTGGTTCTTCAACGGGCAAAGGCGTTTTTACAAGGTGATTTCAACGCTCTCCCGCTTACTGATACATTAGGCTAATCCCAAGAAAGGGGTTACAACATGTTTTTTGCATGGTATACTTTATTGTATGCTAGGATCTTTCCTTTAGCGGAAGATACCATCCTCCAGGAGGCGTGAATTGATAACACGTGACCTTCGCATTTCAATCCGTACAAGGACTGAAATGGATTTTTTTTCAGCTTTGTTTCCTTCCACTTCCGATGTGGGAAACCTATATAGGCAAGCAAATGAACTCGCGCATAGATATAACACCCGTGTAAAACAACGGGGAGGCAGCGACTACGTTTCTGCAGGTAAACTGCATGCTTCAGCGGTGATGCACCTGCTTTACCAAACGGTGTTAAGTCGGTATCTCTCAGATACTGAGCCGGATTTTTTCAGCAGGCTCACTGCTCTTTTATCTAAAAATCATGCAGGGCAAGACGTACTTGCTTTTTATATGAAGGAGTTCCCTTCTCCAATCCTCCTTGAACAAGAACTTCCTTTGGATTTTTTCTATGATGAATCCTTGCGGGGATATTTCATGCATCAGGTCATGAATGACAATCCTGCTCTCATAAAGGCAACCAAGCCTTTCCTCAGTCCTGAAGGATTGACCTTTCCCCAAGCAGCTCAAGCTCTTACAGCCTTGATGGGAGGATATACCCAAGGAGCTGCATCGGTTGCCAACAGTGATGAAGATATTTTTTCCTTCTTGACCCGTCCTTCCAAACTCTATCCAGACTCCTTGACTGACCAGATTGCCTATATCCTTGAAAGCTGGGGTGAGTTGCTTCCAGAGGAAATGAAAACACTCCTCTTACGTGCAGTCGACTATGTAAAGGAAGAAGAGAAACCTCATTTTAGTGCAGCTCTTGGCCAAGGAGGAGGGCACGCCCCTACAAAAATCCCTGATTACAGCGGAATCGATACAGAATATGAAGCATTCTCTGCAGATCGAAACTGGATGCCAAATGTCGTTATGATTGCAAAAAGCACCTTGGTATGGCTTGATCAGCTTTCCAAGCTGTATGGCCATCCTATCGTTCGTCTGGACCAGATTCCCGATCAAGAACTGGACATGTTGCATAATCAAGGTTTCACTGCCTTATGGCTGATTGGTTTGTGGGAAAGAAGCAGTGCATCCAAACAAATCAAGAATCTATGTGGAAATCCTGAGGCCGAAGCCTCAGCCTATTCTTTGAAAAACTATGAAATAGCTGATTCCATTGGAGGATGGGAGGCTTTGAGCAACCTCCGCCAGAGGTGTGCTGATCGGGGACTCAGACTTGCCAGCGATATGGTTCCAAACCATTGTGGAATTGATGGAGATTGGGTCTTTGAACATAGTGACTATTTCATTCAGCAAGACTATCCTCCGTTTCCATCCTATACCTATGACGGGCCCAATCTTTCTTCAAACCCTGAGGTGGAAATAAAACTCGAGGACCACTATTACAACCGAACCGATGCTGCTGTCACGTTCAGAAGAAGAGAATATAAAAACGGAAAAACCAGCTATATCTTCCATGGAAACGATGGAACTTCAATGCCTTGGAATGACACTGCTCAGCTTGATTACCTCAATCCTGTAACACGAGAGGCTGTCTACCAGCAAATCAAGCATGTAGCGCAGAACTTTCCCATCATCCGTTTCGATGCTGCCATGACACTTGCAAAGAAGCACATCCAAAGGCTCTGGTATCCAAAACCGGGTCATGGTGGAGATATTGCCGGACGTGCTCAAAGTGGTATGGACGATGCATTGTTCCATGAAAAGATACCCCAGGAATTCTGGAGAGAAGTTGTAGACAGGCTTAGTGAAGAGCTTCCCGATACGTTGTTGCTTGCTGAAGCTTTTTGGATGATGGAAGGATATTTTGTCAGAACCTTGGGTATGCACAGGGTCTACAACAGTGCCTTCATGAATATGCTCAAAAATCAGGAAAACCAAAAATATCGCGATACGATCAAGACTACCATCAGTTATGAACCTGAAATCCTCAAGAGATTCGTCAATTTCATGAACAATCCAGATGAAGACACCGCCGTTGCCCAATTCGGGGAAGGGGAGAAATATTTTGGTGTCTGTACATTGCTTTCCACCATGCCGGGTCTTCCCATGTATGGTCACGGACAGATTGAAGGCTACAAAGAAAAATATGGAATGGAGTATCGCAAGGCTTATTGGGATGAAAAACCAAACCAATGGTTGGTAGGCGAGCATTATCGCAGAATTTTCCCACTCTTGAAAAACCGCCACCTATTCAGCGGAATCGAATATTTTCAAATGTTTGACCTTGTCCAAGATGACCATATCCAACAGTCAGCTTTCTGCTACGTCAACGGAACAGAGCATGAACGAGCCTTGGTACTGTACAACAACCAATATGAAGCAGTTGAAGGAGGAATAAAAACCTCTGTCCCCAAACTTGAAAAGAATGGAGCTGAAAAGCATACTGTCTGCACCTCTTTGGCAGAAGCCTTGGGTCTGACAGTTGGTGGTAGGCGCTATGTTCTCTATGAGTCCTTCCCTGAAGGTCTCACCTATATGATTCCCTCCCTCAAGATATTCGATGAGGGATTACATCTTCACCTTGATGGCTATGAGGCTAGAATCTATCTTCATATCAGGGAGATTGAAGATGTCGATGGGACATATGGCCAGCTGTACAGTAGTATTGGAGATAGAGGAATTGAAGATTTAGAACAAGAAATCCTTGCCCTACGTTTGCAACCTGTCTACAAAGCCATGGAAGGCCTTCATGGAGATTCTTTCAAAAAACTGATTACATCGATGCTTCAAGGTAAGGCGAGTTCCCAAACTGAGCGTAAGATAATCCTGAATCTTGCTGAGGCATATACACATGTAAGTGCTGTAATCGAAACACTTCATCCTCTTGCCTTGAAGGCTCTTCCCAGCATTCCCAAAGATGTGAACCCGACTCAGATGCTTACAGAAATCCAAAGGTGGTCTTCTCTGTTCAAAGATGGTCCATCCCATTCGTATTTCCTTCATGGATCTGCGATTATGGATGAATTCCCTTCAGTAGTGGCAGCCTCATTGTTCCTCAAACCCTTTATCCGAAAAGACACCACCATTGAAGAGGCCATGACGGCAAGTGATAAGCTGTTACTCTCTCGTTTCTTCTCCAAGGAACTCTGTGACGTAGGTTTTGTTGGAGACGATGCAAGAAAAGCCTGCCATAGTGCTGCAATCATATCTGCCGCTGCCAACATGATAGACGATGTCACTGAGGCTCCAAAAACCATTCTTGCAAAGCTACTTTGCGACAACGCTGTACGTACCTACGCAAATTGCAACGAATATCAGGGAACAACCTGGTACAAGAAGGAGGCAATCCAAGAAATCATCTATTTATCAGCCATTTCCTTTACAATTCATAAGGGGATGGAAAATAC
>JAQVVB010000341.1 GCA_028699215.1 Sphaerochaeta sp.
CCGAAAACCTCGCTCACAAAGCAACCTTTCACTGGCCAGTTCCACCTCATAATTAGAGGGAGTCATGGGACTGATCAACACCTTGATCTGTCTGAAGGTTTCCTTGAAACGTTCTTCAATCGTCATCTGATCGTTGGCAAACACAATAAGGGGATCTACCAATGCCTTGATCATGTCAGCGAGAACGACTTCAGGCCCTTTGTTCAGCTTTGCCTTGTTTACACGCTCATCCAGATCCTTCAAACTTGCTTGGACCTGAGGAAACTTGCAATAGACTGAAAAACAAGGAAGCATGAAAACCAAAAGCTTATATTTCTGCAATTCATTGAAAATCTCACGACTATGGCCTGAAGCCAATATCTTGTTCACTTCTTCAGTCAAACGACTGGTGGAAGTTCTGGAGAGTTCGTTGGAATATTTGCGAATAGCCATCCTGACATTGAGTCTCAAGGTGAATTTAGTTGAGACTGAGTATTTGATGGCTCTGATCATGCGTACAGGGTCTTCTTTAAACGATTCATCCAAAGGAATGATGGAACTAATTCGTTTCTTCTTAAAATCATCCATGGCATTATTGAAATCCAACAACTGCGAAGTAGAAGGATCGTAGTAGAAAGAATTGATGGAGAAATCCCTTCGTTTGGCATCCTGGTCAATAGAACCGAACACATTATTGTTACCATCCATGGCTTCTTCACCACTTCTGAAGGTTGAAACTTCAAGCACCTTGTCCTTAAAAACAAGATGAACCAGCTTAAAACGCTTTCCAATGATACGTGCATTCCAAAACAATCGCTGTATCTGCCTGGGAGACGCACTGGTTGCAAGGTCAAAATCCTTGGGAACATTCCCAAGCATCAAATCCCGGACAGCACCACCTACTAGGTACGCTTCCGCTCCAGATTGCTGGAGTTTTTTAATTGCCCAGACTGCATCACGATCCAAAAGGGCATAGTTGATCTTGTGTTCATTCTGAGTGTAAATGTTCGCTATTGGCAGAGTTTTGCCATTTTCGTCTTGTTTGTATCGTATCAGCATACTGCTCTCAATGTATAAGTTGGGAAAGAACCGCGTATTGATGTAAACAAGCGATTCGTTATACACTCTTTGTACACCATCTAGTGCAAAAACACAACAGGAGCATGAAACAATGATTGACGAAACTAAGGCAAGAAGCATCATAGAACCCAAGATTTTAAAGGGTTTTCGTGATTTTCTTCCCTCCATGGAGATCCAGAAAAAGGCCATCATCACCAAACTGGAAGAACACTTTTCCCTCTATGGTTTCGTTCCCATAAACACTCCAGTTTTGGAGTACACCGAGGTATTGCTGGGCAAGGGAGGTGGAGAAACCGACAAACAGATTTTCCACTTCAAGGACAATGGAGACAGGGATGTCGCCCTACGCTTTGATTTGACCGTTCCTTTTGCGCGTTTCCTTGCACAGCATCAAAATGAACTAGCCCTACCCTTCAAACGCTTCCACATCGACAAGGTCTGGAGAGGTGAAAATCCACAGAAAGGACGCTTCAGGGAATTCACCCAATGTGACTTCGATATCGTTGGTGTGGACAGTGCAGAAGCTGACTATGAAATCCTTGCAATGATGGACAGTTCCTTCGCTTTGATGGGCGTCTCCGACTATCAATTCTGTATTGCCCACCGTGGACTGTTCAACGCCTTTCTTGCGCATCTGGAAGTGGAAGAAAAAAGTGTTGATATTCTGCGTACTGTCGATAAATTGCGAAAGATCGGGGAGCAGGAAGTAGTGGATCTTTTACAAAATATCGCTGGTTCTGAAGAAAAAGCCAAAAATATCTTGAGATACATCACCAAAGAGGATGCCTCAGAACCATTCCTTGCCACATTGGAACGCCTTTCCTCTCTTGCTGGGGGAGAAGAGGAACATACCAATCGCATGAAAGCTATTTATCACTATCTCAGCGAAGCGGGGATAGAAGGTCACTTTACCCTTGATCCTTCGATTACACGTGGCTTGGACTATTACACTGGTATAGTATATGAAACGTTCCTTACAGAAATTCCTCACTTTGGTTCAGTCTGCAGTGGAGGCCGATACAATGATTTAGCCTCTCTCTACACTAAAGAGAAACTTCCTGGGGTGGGATCTTCAATTGGTTTGGACAGATTGCTCTCCGCCCTCGAAGAATTGAAAAGTCCAATTCTCAAAGATGGCAGTTCTGCAGAGTTGGTCATCTTCTGCCTCGAAGAATCGTTGTATTCATGGTATGACAGCCTTGCCAGGCAGTTTCGTAAACAAGGAATTCGTACCGATGTCTATCTACAGCAGAAAAAAATGCCGGCCCAGTTTAAATATGCCCAAACAAACAACATCGTCTTCGGCCTTACCTGTGGCAAAGAAGAACACGACCAAAATCGCGTAACACTGAAAAACCTCATCAACAGGGAGATGCATTCAATGATAACCATTGAAGAAGCAATCTCAATCATAAAAAGGAATTAATTTGAAAGATATGAAACAATTGCCTGTGTACCAACACAGACAAGAAATTCTCGATGGACTGAAAAACAATCAGGTAATCATCGTAGAAAGCCCTACAGGAAGTGGTAAGACCACACAGCTACCCATTATTCTGCATGAAGCGCGGTATACTGATTCACTTTGCGTAGGAATAACACAACCAAGACGCATTGCCACCTTGAGTGTTTGCGAATTCATCAAGAAACAGGTTGATGGAGATCCCGACTTTGTCGGATACAAGATGCGTTTTGAAGACACCACCTCCTTTTCTACAAAAATCAAGGTCATGACCGACGGCATTCTACTCATGGAGCTGAAAGCAGACCCCCTTTTGAAAAACTATGGTGTGATACTGGTTGATGAGGCTCATGAGCGGTCGTTGAACATCGACTTCATCCTTGGTCTTCTCAAAGACGTCATGAAAAAACGTCCTGACTTCAAGGTCATCATTTCCAGTGCAACCATCAATACCAAAGTCTTCTCAGAATTCTTCGATCATGCGCCGGTAATCAGCATCGATGCCAAAATCTATCCTATCCAAGTCGTATACCAACCATTGGAGCAGGAGAAACTGGATTTCCAAGTTGAAGCGATCACCAAGATCGTCATGCAACAAGCCAAAAGAAAAGGCGGAGATATTTTGGTATTCATGAGCGGAGAGTTTGACATCACCAATTGCGTGAAC
>JAQVVB010000342.1 GCA_028699215.1 Sphaerochaeta sp.
GCAAAAGGAAGGTCCTTAAGATGATCAGAAATCCCAGTAAGATGAATGAACTAGGCTAATTCAAATTGAATGTTGATTGAATATCTATTTCCTCTCTTAGCAACAACGAAATAGTATGTGCAGGAAGAAGCCATCTTGGAATACGACTGATAACAGTTATACAACGCGTCCAAGAGAGGCCTCCTAATGGCTTAAAAAAACCTGAAGACAGAGCTTCAGGTTCATAAAGAAGTACGTTTCTTTCAGTCAGCACCACCTCACAGCAACACTGCCTACAACCAAGGTGCGGTACGTACAAACCCTTCACAGCTCAGCAGGCACTGTATCTTGGCCCAATCCCTGCATCATCGCAATCAATACTGGTCCTGCCAGCAATGAGTAGGACTCTTGCCCTACACCCATAGTATGGTCAAGGTAGTAGAAACTGTCAAGCAAAACGATGCATTACTTCACGTTAATTTGCGTTATCGTGCATTAATGAGCATTAATGTATATCAATAAATGCTAATCGTTAGCTTCAACTTACGTTCTACATGGAAAGATTAGTACCAGTAATGGTGCTCGCGGAAAGCCCTTCCGCGGGTATAGTATTTTTTTTCCATATGTAATTTACAATTACATTATTTCCATTTCAAACTGTACCAAAAAAAGTGTACCAAAATCTCAAAATTTACATATCTTTTATACTCTTTCGGGGCTAAATTCCCAACATCATCAACCCTTCCATTTTCTCGTTACCTGCACACACACGTAGTTCCTCGTAGTTTGTCATATTATTGGTACCGGGAACTTCCATATGTCCCACAGAAACCGCTAAAAAGGGTCATTCCGAGCTTTATTCAAAGGTTTTAGGAACCAGGTAGAGAATCTACAGAATCCTCAACCTTTATAGCTTCGTTTCTTTTACAACCTGATGGTGGAACTTTAGGGAAGTCCGGTGGATGTTGAGTCCTGCCTCGATTGCCATAATGCATCGGACTTTCTCCTCAAGGGGAACCCTGGAACGATCTCTTTTCACCTGTGGCGGTGGTTTGAGCGACAACTTGTATTCTGCCCCCAACTCATCATTTTTTCTCACCCAAGAATAGCCTGACTCGTCATTGTGGAAGCCCAAAGCTCTTGTTGCTTTCGCAACCGATCCCCTTTTCTCGAATATGTCGAGATCAAGTGCATGCCGCCTGTTACCCATGGGAACCCCTTCTGTCTCCAGAAACGGCCCATCGATCAAGTGGTGTCTACTAAATCAGTCAGGATCAGAGGAATGAGTAAAACTGACCTCCCAACAAGGTTGTGGACTCTAGGGAAATCCTACACGATACCTGAAATGGTGAAATCACGTTCTAAATACCCTATTTCAATGTTTTCTGTGAAATATGTGTAGGTTGTACATGGTACAGATAGCACAAGAAAACAAGAGCCACTTTACGCTGATTGAAAGATAAGAATCGTGTTACATCTTTGTTGTTTGTCCAAGGCGTTTCTCAAGCTGTTCTGAAAGCATGTAAGAGGTACTCCTCCCTCCTTCAGCAGACCGGGTTAGAAACCCATGATTCAAAAGATCATTTATATCACGAACTGCGGTCGGCGCAGCACAGCCTGTCAGCTTCATCCACTTTTCCTTGGTAAGCTTTCCAAAGAAAGTACCATCAACCAAACGAACCAGCATCATGATTTGCCGAGAGTTGAACAACTTAGGATCAAGTGATCTGACCAGATTCCCTAATTGAATGGCAGTATGAAAGGTCTTTTTAGCGGTTTCAAGTCCTTCTATCCCCAGATTCAGATACCAGACTATCCAAGAGGTGATATCCAGGCTTGTATCTTGGCCAGTACATAAGCGAAGTTGCTGATAATATTCTCCTCGCTTCTGCATAATCGCCTTTGAGATGCTGAAACTCTTGAGCGTCTGAGACTCTCCACGGGCAAGGACATAATCAGAAAGTGCTCTGGACAACCTGCCATTTCCATCGGAAAACGGATGTATTGCAACAAACAACAAGGATACGACAGCACTCTTTACAAGTGGTCGCTGCTCATTATCTCCATTCACATAAGAAATCAGATGATTAATGTTTTCTTCAATCCGATCCTCAGGTATTCCTTCATAAACAGGCTCCCCATTACCAAATTGCATTCCTTGCATGACATACACCGCTCCGGTCCTGAAGGAACCTATTTGCCTTGGGGCAAAAGCAGGAGAAGAGGCTGTAAATAAAAGACGATGCCATCTAAATAATCGTTCCAAACTCATGGGATCCTTTGTTTTGAGGATGGCATCCAAGATTATCTGGGAAACATTTCTTGCATACACATCATCCTTTGCCTTGATTTCCATGGCAATATCGAGATGTTTGGCAACAGAGGAAAGAACCGAATCGTAAGCAATTCTTTCACCTTCGATTTCACTGCTTTTGACCGTTTCCCAAGCCAGGGTTTCAGCATGGATTCTCTGTTGGGTTGCCCGGTCAAGAACAGAAAACAAAGCATCTACAAAACCCTTTTCATATTGATATCTTTCAAATAGCGGACCAACTTGCCGTTCGTCATAGATTACATTGGGCCACTGGGGAACATTCCAAATACATTCCATCGTACTCCTCGCTTTATTCGGCTCAGAATTGAATACTATCTAGCAAACTCTTCATCATCAAATCATAATTGATTCGAATATCCTCATTCTTTCATATTCAGCTCAAATATGCAACGAAAATACATAACCAGCCTGAGTAAATTCTCAAACTGTCGATACAGGGAAGAACTTCCATATTTCCCACAGAAACCTCTAAAAAGGGTCATTCCGAGCTTTATCTAAAGGTTTGAGCTACTAGGTAGAAAACCCACAGAATCCTCAACCTTTATGGCTTCGTTTCTTTTTACAACCTAGAGTCCTGAATTTTTATATCTAGGTTGGCAGAGGAAACCCAAAGATCTCATAGAGCTTTTTCTGCTTGTTTGTCATCTCGCTTACAGTCGCCCGAGGAAGGCTGGATCGGTCAGGGCTCAACATCGTCTGCTACAACATAGGAGAAAATGCAGTCCGCCGATCAAAAGAGGAAGACGCCCAGCAACCCACCCTCCAGCAGATGGTGGCATTCCAACAGGAGGTGCACGATCTTTGCATCCGCCTGTACCATCTGGACTGCAACAAGGAGAGCATCACCCTTTTAGATCGCATCAAGA
>JAQVVB010000343.1 GCA_028699215.1 Sphaerochaeta sp.
AGGATCCTGGGCACCTCTCTGGTCATAGGAGAAATAGGGCCCTTCCAGGTGAAGGCCTAGGATGTTTGGACAGTCAGGGGCATGCAGATCCACCTGATTGAATAAATCGATGAAATCATAGAGGGACTGTTTCGTGCTGGTTATGGTGGTTGGAACAATTGAAGTGGTTCCATGGCGCAGATGCATCCTACAAGCAGTATATATACTTTCCAGATTTCCATCCATAAAATCAGCCCCACCGGCACCATGGGTGTGGACATCGATGAACCCCGGAGACAAGTAGAGGCCTTGTACATCAACCACTTTGTCTACCTTTCCATCGATGGAACAGCCGAAGGAGACTTTTTCTATCGAGGAACCGTTTACTAATACCTCACCGGAAGTGATTCCGGTTGAGGTAATGATGAAAGCGTTCTTGAATAAGGTTTTCATATGATTATAGACATTGTACCTTGTTTTTGAAATTTGCGATGAACTGATTGTTCCATTCATCTCCACCAGGAGCATTACCGCTTCTCCAGACTGGAGGATTGATTCCTTCCTTGACAAGCATGTTGATGGCCTCAATAACAATACAGTTCATTACATAGGCATTTGCAAAGGTGGAAAGGGCTCCGATTTTCTGACTGAATCCCGGCAATTCGATGATTGCATCACCAATCTTGATTTTGCAGTCGATCGCAAGATCACAAACATCCTGAAGGTTTTTCTTGCTTGGGTGGCGGGCCACATGATCAAGAGCGGTTTTCGTGGCATGTTCAAATGAGCAGACACCGATTACTTTCGCTCCCTTCGCCCTTGCCGTTAAGGCTGCATCGATCGTTGCTGCATTGATGCCATAGGCATTCACAACAAGCAAGAGATCATCCTCTCCAATGCCATAGTCGTCGATGATGATTTTTCCATATCCAGGCAGTCGTTCCACCTGCATGGATTTCAGAGCACCTGCAGAGAGCATTGTTTCCTGGTCGATGATCGCCGATACATGCATCAAGCCCCCAGCTCTGAAGAAAATCTCCATTGCTGCCAAATTGGAGTGACCACCAGGGCCCCAGACATAAATCAGTTTATCTTTTTTCACTTGATCAGCGACCATTCTCGCTGCCTTCACGATATTCTCTTTCTCATGGTCATGAATGTCTGCAATGATTGCGAACACTTCCTTCTGATAAGATCCATCACACTTCCGCTTTCCATACCGTTTCTCCTATTTACTCATGAGTTCTTTGAGTATCAAACTTTCTATCTCTGCTTTATAGGTTCCCCGAAGGGCAAAGTATTCAGCTGATCCTTTTGGCTCGTATCCACCTTCCTGTATCTGTTTTGCAGTGGTGATATACCCGATCATCCCATTTGTATAGCAAGCACAAAGGCAAGGAGCATGAAACTCCCTTGCTATTTTTGCGTAAAACTGAGAAACCTCGGCATTGAAGGTGATGATTCTGAATGTAGATCCAAAATCGAGCGTCCCCATCTCCAAAATCTCTTTTTCCAGAGATCCTCGCTGGATTACTTTTTCTGCCCTCTGTTGTGTCACTCCCTCTGCTTCTTTGCTGTTTTTGATCAGTTCTTCTTCGCTAAGAAGGTTTTCTAGGGGGAGATCGAGGAACGAAAGAGAAGTCGATACTTCTGATTTCATTTCCTGTTTCTCATGTTTCAATGTCATTCGCACAGATGAAACAAATTGTTCTGCAAACGCAACGACTTCCTTATAGCCTACAGGTGTGAATACAGTTCCTACCACACAATTCGGCCGAAGATCAGCAGTGCAACCTTGAAGGAACATTGCAGTGGTACCATATTCGGCATCAAGCATCCGTAATGCAACACCTGGATAATCGGGCTGAATCACATTCTCCTGACTTAGGTTTGCATGGCATGGATAGTGAACAAGCAACCCCTTGTTTTTACCTTGTTCTGTCACACATGCAAGTACTGTGAGATGATGATCTGCCTCGACTTCGTAGTTGGGACGCATTGCAATCTGGTTGTCAGCCATCACGCGCCGATAGACATTCAGATGACACGACCCTTCGTAAAATTCCAGCTTGATTTCTTCAACATTGGTCCTAGCTTCTTCTATTGCAACAAAGACCTTGTCCTGCAGCTCTATCTCGTAGGCAGGAGAGTACTCCTCCAAGAGCTTGGTGAAGCTGTCCCCTGTTGGAGGGCCCGAATGGTTGTGAGAGGCCACAAAAAATACCTGGTGAGGTTTCAATGCATATTTTTCTTGGAGAATCGGTCGAATTTTCTTGATGAATTCTGAATTCCACCAAAGGAGATCGGCATAGACCAGAAGACAAGGAGAATCATTGGATAGAAAATAATACACCCGGATATAGATGTCTTCTTTCACCTCAGTGAAATTCGAATTTCTTATTGCATATCCTGACAATCTAAGAGGCATTGAGGGAGTAATACAAACTTTGGATACCCCTAATTTCATTTTTAACCTTCTTTTCTCAGTAAAGTTCAACTATTTTGATAAAGTTCCGTAGTATGTGAAAAGGATCCTTTACAGGAAGGGCTACAAGCTTTTCTTCAGGGAACCCGTCTCTTCTTCTTATTTGTATCCATTCCCCTATCTCTGTATTGGGGAACGTCTTGAATACATACGACTCAATCATTTTATAGCGGCTTAAAAATTCATCATTTCCTGTTTTCTTATAGAAATACAAGAGAACATACAACGCTTCGGAATGAGGCCACCAGAGCTTCATGTCCCAGGTGTTGTTGATGAGCAGTTCAAAATCACTCGTACCACTTTCCCCTTTTGGCTTTCCACCGTCTCGGTCTACAAACCGCAATAAGCCTCCAAATTCCTTGTCCCAGCCGATATCGAAAGCATTCAGCACCAGTGACGAGATTTTTTCGAGCCTTGGTTGCAAAGAACCATACGCTTCCAGGAATTCGGAGAGGAACCATGCATCCTCGAGGGTGTGTCCGGGATTCACATGGCGATCGAGTAAAAGGTCAGTATAGTTTTTCTCTGTCGATATATGCTCTCGTACGTATCCATTGCAAACAAAATCATCCAAGATGGTGTTCACCATCTCCAACCCGTCTGCAATTTCTGAAGTTGTTTCCATGGCAAAGGTTTCTTTCATCTTGATGGTTTCATAGATGGTGTTGACCAGAATCATCGGGATTGAATGAACTCGGTACCCTTGAGGGATGGG
>JAQVVB010000344.1 GCA_028699215.1 Sphaerochaeta sp.
TCCCAAGTAGAGACCAACCAAAACAACCCCGATGATGAACACCGGGACAAACCCTTCCAACCCACGGTTGAACAAGTCCAGAGAGCTCTCACTGATGCGGATACGATAGAACCGAACAACACTGAGAAGCAGGATGAGTGCGAGGATATTGCTGAAGACAAGGGAGCAGAACAAAGGAGGCATTTCACCAAATACAATCCACACAGCAAGCAGACTGCATGCAAACAGCAACACTGCATCAATGCACATCAAGAGAGTCTGTCTTGCTATACGACCCTTGGTAATCTTGTTCACGGGAAACCTCTACTGGGATAATAAGAATTGCGGACAGACCTTCCCCAACCCAGACAGGTACTGGCTTGCAGGGGGAAATGGTAAACTCCTTGTCAGGACGAACCTACAACAAAAAGCTTCTATTTTCAGTTACATAACTATCATACAAAAATGCTATCAGCATTTCTTCTCTAACACAGCTAGCGAATCATAACACTCTTTGTCTCTCGTGTAAACCAAAAACTGTTGTATACATTTCTCAAATAGTACAATAATCCAGTCAGTTAGCCACACTTGCAAGCATTATAGAATTGCTCCATAAGAACTTGTGTCATAGATCAAATTTGTGTTTTTTTCATCAGAATCCACAAATTCGACGGGCATGCTCACCTTTCTCACCTCATTTGCAAACACAAACTCCACCAAAACCCGAGACCCACGATGGTCGACTCTGAGAATTTTTCCATGCATCTCCATCAAAGGCCCTTCAATCACCTTGATAGGCTCCCCTTCCTTGAAGAACGCCTTCGAAGGTTTGATCATCCCTCCATTGCCCATGATCCAAGCAGCATACTGCAAGTCGGCACCCTTGAGGATGATGTTGCGATCGAGGTTGCGGAGAAACCCATAGGAACCGGGGATTCTTCCAATATCGATCATTCTATCGGTCAAATCGTTCTCACTGCACACCATCAGGTATCCAGGAAGGATGGGCTGGTCATTGACCAGCTTCTTTCCCTTCCTTCTCTCAAACATACGACGCTGGGGATAGAACACTTTCACATCGTTCAAATCACCAAGCTCTCGTACAAAATACTTATTGAGATGGGCACGGACCTTTGCCTCACCACCTGTCCTGCAGGCAATACAGTAGTAATTCATAGTCGCCCATAGTACAGCAAAGACAGCTGCTTGTCACTCACATAAAAAAGCTTCATCAAGCGCCTCTCTCATGGCCAACCGGTCAGGATCCTCCCCCGTCCAGGAACGAACTGCCAAGGCACCTTGGTTCACCAACATGCCCAGCCCATCAATGGCAATACAACCAGCATCCTGTGCTCGTTTTAAAAACAACGTTTGTACCGGATTAAATACAACATCGCATGCAAATAATGCATTATTTCTTTTTCCGAACTGAACATCTACACAGCGAGAAGGGGAAAACAGCCCCACAGAGGTAGCTTGTACCACCACCTCGGCATCACTATCTATCTCATACGTCCCTTGCCAGGGCTGGACAGACACCTTGGTGCTGGATATTCCAGTGAGCCGTTTCGCCAGCGAAAGGGCTCGCTCTTGAGTCCTGTTGACTAAAACCACCTCACCAGCCTTGGCAAGGACCAACTCGGCACTAATGGCTCCAGCTGCTCCACCAGAACCCAATATGACCACCTTCTTGTTTTCCACCGACCCTGCTTTCTCAAGAAGAGCCTCCAAGAACCCCTTGCCATCGGTATTGTCGCCATAGTACGTGCCGTCTTTTCTTCGTGTGATGCAGTTTACCGCACCAATGAGCATCGCAGCTTCACTTAGCTCATCAAGATACTCAAGCACACGCATTTTATGGGGAGCTGTAACATTGCCCCCGGCGAACTGCAAGGACCTCAGTCCCCACATCGCACCACCAAGATCACCAGCATTGACATTGCAGGTAAGATACCTACCGTTATAATCAAGAGAGGCAAACGCAGCTTCCACCATATGCTCAGTAGGATTGCCCACAATAGGATCGCCGATGCAGAAGTACAACGGTGAAAGAGGACCTTTCATAAGTGCATGCAATTTGGCATTGCTCTTCATACTACGCGCTCCCAAGGTGAATTGTTACTCTCATGGTACTACACATTCAAAGAATCATTCAACGTAAATTCTGTTGCATGGCTCCATTCTTCCCATACAACTCCAATTTACGCTTAAAAGGAGCCCAATTCACCAGTAGTAGGCAACTGAGCTACACCCTTAGTGTTCTTTCTTTCCGCTTTTCTCTTTCATCTTTTCTCTTTCATCTTTTCTCTTTCTCTCTTTTCTTCTATATCCTAGTGTTCTTTCTCTTCTTTGTTCTTTTAGACTTCTTGTCTTATTCTTTTCTTTTTCCCATCTCCATGAGAGACTAAGACCATGAACAACTACTTAGAAGCAACAGAACAGTGCCAACTCTTCAGTAAAGGCTTTGATGCAATTGAAGGTCTCGTCATGGAATGGGGAAGAAACAAAGGCTCCCTCAAGAAAAACCTGAAGGAGATCCTTTCTTCAAAAGAGAGCGCTGCTCCTGAATACGGAAGCTTCAGCGCCGGCAACTATCTCCTCTCCTTGATGCTCACCAACTCCAAGGAAATGAGACAGTTTGCCACCCAAAACGAAGCCTTGCTGAGCGCATCCGCCAAGCAAGCACTCTCCTACTGGAGAGAACATCCTGCCTTTTGGCTCTTCTTCTCCATACAAGAACTGCACAAGGACAATTTCATCACCATTAAAGACCTGTTGAGTGGAGAAGAACACCTGCTCTCCTCCAAAGGCATTGTAGACATGCAACGCAGAGAAGAGACGCGCAACAAACACTACCTCTGCCTCATGCTTCCCAACGGCAAGTGTCTGCAGACCTGTGGGATCATCAGATACAATGCACTCACACCAACTGACCTGTTGTACTACCTCTCCTGCTTCGATGCCCAAGGGTCACTCGATTCGGTAATCAACAATCACTATCCCACGTTCTTCAAACTCGATGAACTTTCCAACGTCCCCGTGATTTTTCACAAAGAAGAACGGATGCTGTTCATCTATCAGCGCTTCCAAATGGCAGATTTCTCCATCTCCAAACTTCCTGGAACATGGGAAACCAAGGTAGTAGGAAATCTGAGAAGTTATTCGCTGATACCAAATACTGGCTCATCGGCAGAAAA
>JAQVVB010000048.1 GCA_028699215.1 Sphaerochaeta sp.
TACATCCTTTGATGTCAAGATGGATGAGAAAGTGAAGGGCATGTATGCCCTCAGTGGTTCTGAGTCAATAGGGATCGGCGCTCTTAGTGGGGGATGCAATTTCATATCCTCCTATCCTATGTCACCTTCGACGGCAGTTCTTGCGTACCTTGCAAAAAAAGAGCGGGAGTATTCAATTGTTGTTGAACAGGCGGAGGATGAGATTGCCGCCATCAATATGGCATTGGGCGCTTGGTATACGGGAGCCCGTGCAATGGTCACGACTTCAGGTGGAGGCTTTGCTCTCATGACTGAAGCGGTGAGTTTATCCGGCATCATAGAGTCTCCGATGGTGATTCATCTGGCCCAAAGGCCGGGGCCCGGTACTGGGCTTCCTACCCGCACAGAACAAGGGGATCTCAATCTTGCATTGTATGCAGGCCATGGAGATTTCCCTCGGGTCATCTATGCACCAGGCACCTATGAGGACGGCATCCTCTTCACCCATAGGGCGTTTGAGGTTGCTGATGAGTTCCAAGTGCCGGTCTTTGTATTGACCGACCAGCATTTCCTCGATGGGGAGGGAATCACAGAGAAAATCGATTTCTCCAAACTTCCTACGCACAATCATTTCATCAAGACCGATGCCGCATACTTGCGCTATAAACTGACGGATTCAGGTATATCTGACCGTGGTATTCCCTCGTATGGGGATGGGTTTGTCTGTGTAGACAGCGACGAACATACCGAAGGTGGAAGGATCACCGAAGATAGCGAAGTTCGCATTGCCATGGTTGAAAAACGAATGAGAAAACTTGATGCATATGAAGACCTTCAGCCGAAGCTCGTCGGTAAGGAGGAATACAAGACCTTGGTCGTCGGATGGGGGTCCACCTATGAAGCAATCAAGGAGGCTCTGGAGGAAATTGATGACGCTTCCATCTCCTTTGCCTTCTTCGGTCAAGTCTATCCATTGCCTTCGTTGACCTATGATTTGCTTTCCCAAGCCGATCGTCTGGTTTTGGTGGAGAATAATGCCACCGGTCAGTTGGGCGAATTGATCGCTCGGGAACTTGGCATATTCTTTGATACGACCATCCTGCAATACAACGGTAGTCCTTTCTCAGTGGAGCAACTGGTGCAGGGAATAAAAGGAGGACAAGCATGAAAAAAACACGTTTTGACTTTGCAAGTGAAATAGCTTGGTGCCCAGGTTGTGGAAACTTCTTGTTGTTGCAGTTGCTTAAGGAATCGTTGGAAGAGTTGGATATCAAACCGACTGATCTGGTTATCTCCTCCGGCATAGGGCAGGCTGCCAAGATGCCGCAGTATGTCAATACCAGTTTCTTCAATGGACTGCATGGACGAGGTCTTTCTGTAGCTTCGGCCATCAAGATGGCCAATCCGAATCTTTTGGTCATTGCTGAAGGAGGCGATGGTGATATGTACGGAGAAGGGGGGAACCACTTCATCCACAATATCAGACGCAATCCCAATGTGGTGCATCTGGTCCATAACAACATGGTGTATGGGTTGACCCAAGGTCAGGCTTCGCCAACCAGTCCCAAGGGATTCAAGACTCCCATCCAGACAGAAGGAGTCATTCTTGAGCCTTTCAATCCTCTTTCTGTTGCCATCAGTCTGGGGGCACCGTTTGTTGCAAGGACGTTTGTAGGAAATGCTGAGTTGACCAAGAGTCTCATCAAGCAGGCCATCCAGTACAATGGATATGCCCTGATTGATATCTTTGACCCTTGTGTTTCCTTCAATAAGATCAATACCTTTGCATGGTATAAGGCGAACACCTATGTACTGGACGAGAACTATGATAGCTCTGACAAAATGCAGGCGATGGCCAAAGCGTTTGAAAGTGAGCCTTTCCCCTTGGGGGTCCTGTATAAACGGGAAGATCATAAGCCCACCATTGAGGAACAGCATCCAGCGTATGCAGATGATAAGAGGCCGCTCTATGAGCGGACAAGGACTGCAGAGGAACTTGCTCATTTGATGGAGTAGCGTACTACGGACTGAGGCTGTCGAAATGGTGGATATACCAATTTTCGGCAGCCTCTTGTTTGTGCTTTTCTTATACAATCATCACTCATTATGCAAAGATAAGAGCATTCAATCTTTGGTCTTGTTCTCCAGATTGGTTGCCTTGAATACCTGTTGTCCTTTCTTCTGCATTGCCAGAATTACTTTTTCGAGTTCTCGTTTTTTTTGGAAAGGGTCATCGAACAGCTCTTCCTGCATTGGTTTGTCCCCTTCATAGAGTTGGTAGAGTCCTAACCCCAGAAGCCTGACAGGAATGCCTTCATGCCATTTTTGCATAAGCAATTGTTTGGCATACGAATAGATTTGTTCAGCGCTATAGATGTTTGCCTGTGGAGTTATCTGACAGGTACAGGTGGTGAAATCTGGAAGTCGCAGCTTGATGCCTATGGTACGTCCTATCTGTTTTTCCTCCAAAGAACGGAACATCACCTCATGACTCATCTGCAGAAGGTTTTGTTCCAAGACGTTACTGGTCGTTACATCTTCAACAAAGGTTGTTTCCGTGGATATGGAGTGACTTTTCGCTTCACCGGTGAAAATGCCTGGATCGATTCCCCTGCATGCATGATATAGGAAGTGACCCATTGAATGTCCGAAGAGGGACTGAAGTGAACAAAGGGTGTATGCTCTAAGTTGCGATGCTGAAAGAATATGGTGTTTTGCAAGCTGGGCTTGCGTCACTTTGCCCACACCCCAGAGTTTCTTCAGGCCGACTGCATCGATGAATGCCTGTTCCCTTCCTGCTGAAACCCTGCAAAGTCCATCTGGTTTATTGTAGTCGCTTGCCATTTTTGCAATGAAACGGGAGGATGCGATGCCAACCGAAATGGTCAAGCCTGTTTCTTGGGTGACTTTTTGTTTCAACAGCATGCCTGCTTCCCTGGGAAGGCCATAGAGTCTTTGCGTCCCTGTCATGTCAAGGAATGCTTCGTCAATGGAAATCTGTTGAACCTGGGAGGAGAACGATTTGCAGATTTCCATCACTATCTTACTGATCTGGTTGTACCGTTGCATATTCGGCTTCAATACGATGACCGAAGGGCAAAGACGCAAGGCTTGCGCGGTGGGCATTGCAGAATGTAATCCGAATTTCCTTGCTTCATAGGAAGCCGTCGATACGACACTTCTGGGGCCCAGACCACCGATGATCAGTGGCTTTCCACGTAATTCGGGGTGGTCGTGTTGTTCCACAGCTGCGTAGAAGGCATCCATATCGACATGAAAGACAACAGGTTCCATAGGTTTCAGACTCCCGGAGGCAGATAGCAATAAGCATCTGTTTCAACTTTCTTTTTCAATGCCGAATCGATGAGTATCTGCAGTACCTGTTCCATGGAATATCCAAGACTTTGCATGAGCGTAGGAAAGTGGCTGGTTTTGGTCATTCCTGGAGAGGTGTTTATTTCATTGAGGAATATTTTTTGTTGTGTGACAAAGAAATCGACTCGGGCATAGCCTTCTCCTTTGATTGCTGTAAAAGCGAGTTTTGCATAGGTGCGTATGGTTTGTTCCAACTCGTCAGGAAGAAGGGACGGTACTTGCAGGTGTGCTGTGTCTACCTGTCCATATTTATGTTCATAGCTGAGAAACCCTTGTTTTTGCTTGGCTGGATCGATTACCAAACCAGGTCCTGCAACCACAAGACCTCTATCTGATGTATCGAGCAATCCACATTCCACTTCGACCATATCCTGCACAAGTTGTTGTATCAGCACCCGTTCACTGTACCGATGTGCTTCCATGATTGCCTGGAACAAGGAATCGTTGTCAAGGTTGACCAGAGCCTGTACGCCGAGAGAAGACCCGCTGTTTTCAGGTTTGACGAAGAGATGGGGGCCCAATTTCGCGCTGAGAACCTGCTTGAGGTTTTCCATGTCCATCCGTTCAATGTCTTTTTTTGTGAGCAGTACAGAAGGGACTGTGGGGATGCCTGATCGTTCAAAGAGTTTGGAAGAGAGATCCTTATGCATACCCAAGGCGCTGGATACCGTATCACATCCACATAAGGGGATATTGGCAAGCAGGCACAAACCCTGAAGGTTTCCATCCTCACCTCCATACCCATGGGTTACCGCCAATGCCGCATCGAGTGGAATCGGTTCATTGTTGCAATATAAGCCTTTCCCTGGAACTACGCAAAGAGGGAGATCGCGTTGTATGGTAGTGTGAATGCAGTTTCCCTGTTGCAGAAACCAGAGTCCTTCAGTGGTGATGCCGATCAATACAACCTGATGTCCTAATGCGCAAAGCGGGCTGTAGACTCCTTTTGCACTATTGATGGAGACTTCGTGTTCTCCCGATTTCCCGCCATAGATAAGGCCGATCAGCATAGTGGTTTTTTCTCCTCAACTTCCAAGATGGTACGGATTTCTGCTTCTTCATTCCAAGGACGTTTCTCTTCTTTTCCATCAATGAATGTCTCATGTCCTTTTCCTAAGAATAGCAGTGTATCGCCTTTTTGAGCCAAGGAAAATGCTCGTATGAGGGCTTCTCTGCGGTCTTCGATTTCTTCAACCATACAGGATTTTTCATCCATCTGTGACCGGAGATCTTTGAAAATGGATGTGTTTCCTTCTTGTCTTGGGTCTTCTTCGGTCAAGATGATGTAATCTGCATAAGAACTGGCGATTTTTCCCATGGGAGCTCGTTTTGATGTGTCCCGTTCTCCTGCGCATCCAAAAACTGCAATGATGCATCCCTTTTGTTTGGTTTCATGCATGAAGGAGAACAGCTTTTCGTATGCATCTGCAGTATGGGCAAAGTCGATGATGATCCTGTAGCCCAAGGAATTTTTCAGGGAAATCATTCTTCCTTGTACTGGAGAAAAGGATGATAAAATTGGGAGCAGTCTTGTTCGTTCAATGCCTGTCATCTTGACGATCGATAGAATCGCCAAGAGAGCGTTGGAGACAAGACAGGGAAGCAGTAGGTCGGTAGGGTATAGCTCGTTTTCTGTATCGATTGCAATTTCTCCATGATTTTGTACACGCACTGCATAGGAAAATTCATTTTCCAGGATGATGCTTGCACAATCTTCCCTGAGGCAGGAGAGAAAAGTCGAGAGGTGTGGGTTCTTCAAGGTGGAAACAAAAATCCCACCCTGTTTCAAAGATCGCACCAAGTTGCATTTTGCATCTACATAGGAAGATATGCTGCCGTGAAACTCTTGATGTTCACTTGTTACCGTTGTCACCAATGCAAGATCATATTCTATGGTGGCAAGCCGGTCGTAGGCTTTGCTTAGGGCATGACTGGTACACTCCAATACTACATGGGTCAAGCCATTGTCTACGCATCGTCTGAGAAAGGCGTGGAGTTGGTCGGCTTCAGGTGTGCTTTGGCGATAAGGGGAGAGTCTCTTTCCTATTCCGTCATCCATGGATACCGTGCCGAGAAGACCTGTTTTGATCTGTTGCGATGATAAGATCTGATAGAGATAATCGCAGGTCGTGCTCTTTCCGTCGGTACCGGTTACACCGAGAATTTTCAGTTCCTTTGCTGGATAGTCATAGAATGCTGCACAAAGATGAGCAAACATGGATCGTGGATGGTTGCATTGGTAATATCGGATACCTTCTCTTTGATGTTCAGGCAACGTGGATGACAGGATGCATACTGCTCCATTGTCAAGGGCTTCTTCTATGTACAGGGAACCTTTGGTATGTATGCCTTCAAATGCAAAAAACATGGAGTTGGGTTTACAGTCTTTCGAGTTGTAGCATAAAGAAGATATGATGATATCTGATGGACAGAAAGGATCGTTGATTCCAACTTCAGCTAATAACCTACACAGCGTATTCATGCAGGTATGGTAACAGGGTTGTTTAGGGTGTGCAACAAAAGGTAGCCAGTTTATGGTATTTTTGCTATGCTCCTTGCGAAGGTACGTATGAAAACATTGAAATTTACACCCCATGGGGTCTGTTCCCATGGTATAACGATAACAGTAGATGAGCAGAACCTCATCAGTGACATTCAGATCGACGGTGGTTGTGAGGGCAACCATCGTGGCCTTATCGCTCTCTGTCGTGGACAGGATGCTTCCTTGATAGCTGAAAAACTTGAAGGGATAACCTGTGGCAGGAGAAAGACCAGCTGTCCTGATCAGCTCGCTAAAGCCCTCAAGGCGTTTGCATGAAACGGATGATACGCATGTCTCTTGTGCTTCTTTTCGTAGGATCACTGGTTTGGGCTTACCCTTTGGAGCAGTCTGATATTGGATCTATCGGAATGGCCTCTGCAGGGGTTGCGTTGTCTTTGTCTCCTGCTTCGTTTTTTGCCAATCCTGCTCTTTTATACATCCGAGAGGGATCTGAATCTTCATTGTATGTCTCCGGTAGTTATGAAGATTCCGTAGTGGTGTCCAATTTTCAAGACGGATTGCCAAATCCGTTCTTGGAAAATCCCAATTCCGGGTTTTGCATCTCTTTCAGTGGCAGCAACCTTGCTCTCACCATTCAAAACCAGTCTTCTCTACTGGATCGCATCGATAGAGCGAATTCGACCCAATATAGCGGGACTAAGAAAACCTTGTTCCAATTGGATTGGGCCATCGGCAAAGCACCTTTTTCCATAGGATTGAATGTGAAGGCCCTTGCAGTATCCGAACGGTCTCCCATTGAAATCCGTTCTGACCATGTGGTGACTGATTATTTGGTGGAAACGCTCATCGGACGGTATGAACCTGTTGAGAGTGAATCCCTGGTGCAAGCTGGATTTGGGGTTTTGCTTGATTATGATTGGTTCAAGATGGGGTTTGCCAGCAATACGTTTGCCTATGCACAGGGGGATGATCCGATTCAAATCAGTGCAGGGGAGCTGTTCAAAACGCTTGCCTGGGGTTTTTCTCTCAGTACTCCCACCTATGATGACAATAACCAGCTGCATCTTTTGAAGTTGCAGTCAGCTTTGGATTTGTATAATATTGGTTCAACGGAGAACAGGGAGCTGCGATTTGGTCTCGATGTGAAGGTACAGCTTCTCCCCACGTGGTCGGTGAGTTTCAAGACCGGTTATAAAGAGGTCAAACCAACTCCTACCGACATTTTCAAGTTCAATCCGGGAAATGGCATGCATACCCTTGGGCTGTCACTGCAACTCGACACTTTTTTATTCGATCTTGCCTGTAAGATTCCCCTTGCATGGTATTGGGGCGGTAATGATGATTCCTCGTCGGTTGGAATACTCCTAGCCTTGAGTTTTGCAATATAAAACAAGACATTGCCATACTTGACACTACATTCTGAGCACTATATAGTCAAACGGTAGATTGTATGAACCTGTAAGGAGTAGAGTATATGTCCAAAGCACATAGAGGGAGTGGCATCCGCACTGAAGTTAACCATGGAAGGGGCCTTTGCCCAGTCTGCAAGCGCACTGAAGTTAAAGTTCTCTTCGAAGCCACAGTTGAGGGTGAGAAGGTTAAGATTTGTAAGGCTTGCAATGCCCATCTTAAGGCTACAGCTGCTAAATAAGTGATGTTTCCTTGGAAATAAGACTGTCTTAATCGGGCAGTCTTTTTTTTTCTATCGAGAGAACAAGGAGTATACATGGATTTCTCCGGTCGAATCTATTATATGGTTGGAATCAAGGGAACAGGTATGGCTTCTCTTGCAGTGCTTCTGAAAAGAGCTGGCGGTGATGTATCGGGTTGTGATACAGCGGAAGTTTTCTCAACTGATTCGATGCTGCAACGATATGCTATAGAAATCGATAGCGGGTTTTCTCCCTCACTTCTCAAGCTTCCTCTCGATTTTGTCATTTACAGTAGTGCCTATGCGATAAATATCCCTATTCTTTCCAAGGCGAAAGAGTTAGGGCTTTCCGTTTATTCGTATCCTCAGTTTCTTGCTTTTCTTTCCCAACAGAGCGATAGCTATGCTGTTTCAGGAACACATGGAAAGACGACGACCACCTCGGTTGCTTCCTATTTGCTTTCTTCTGGGTCTCTGTCAGAATTCCCTCTCTACAGCATCTATGGTTCTTTTTTACAAGGCGCAGAAGCGTTGATGTTTCAAGGAAGCGACTGCGCACTTTTTGAAGCATGTGAATACCAGGACCATTTCCTTTCCTATAGCCTGAGAGGGGCTTTGGTGACCAACATCGAGCATGATCATCCTGATTATTTTTCCAGTAGAGCGGCGGTGCAGAAAAGTTTCGAGCAATTTGTGGATAACCTGCAACCAAAGGGATTCCTCATCTGCTGCAGTGATGATCCTGGAGCGAGAAAACTTGCCCAATACTGTCGCGAAAGACGCACTGATGTGACATTGCTTACGTATGGGTTCGACGATAACGGTCCATTCAGAATCATCAAGAATGGCTATTTTGATACATACACCCTAGCTTGCTTGGATGGGAAGAACTTCAAGGTCAATGTGCATGATCGGTCATTGGTTGGAGACCACATAGGTGCGGTGGTGCTGGCGTTGGCCATTATCTTGGATAGGCCGCAACCGAAGCTCTATCTCGATGAACATACGCTCATCACCGAAGAAGTCGTCCCGACGTTAGCAGGAATGCTGGTGGATAAGCTTGTATCTTTTCCCGGATGTGTCGGTCGTAGTGAACTCATGCTTGAACAAGATTCGGTTATCTATATTGATGACTATGCTCATCATCCTACAGAAATCTCAGCAACCTTGCAGGAACTTAGGGCACGGTATCCATCCTGCATCATTACGCTTCTCTTCGCTCCCCATACATCAAGCAGGACCAAGGCATTTCTAAAAGATTTTGTTTCTGCCTTGAGTCAAGCAGATCGGGTCATCATCCAAGCTTCGTTTGCCTCTGCCAGGAATGATGTTTCTGAAGGGGAGGATATGGGGAAGGTTCTGGAAACGGAACTTTCGAAGCATATCATGCGAACCTTCCGCTGTCGTTGTCAGGCTTGCTCGTATGCACCGGATGACCAAAGTGCTGTTGCAATAGCAGCCAGCTGGTTGCAACCAAACTCGTTGTGTATTACCATGGGTGCGGGCAACAATAGGGCCTTGAGTGCTTGTATTGCCCAAGCCAGAAGGAGCCTTTGATGAAAAGCATGACAGGTTATGGTTCTGCGGAAGTGATGACGGAGCAGTTCCAACTCTCTGTAGAAGTTAAGTCGTATAACAATCGGTATTTGGATATCAATCACAATATTCCTTTTTTTCTTGCTCCCTTTGAGATGGAAATCGACAAGGCCATCTCACAAGTTGCAAGTCGTGGTCATGTCGAAGTGAATGTACGGGTGAAGTCATTGGTTTCCGACATCGAGATCGCCATTGATCCTCTTGCGGTTAAACGCTATACGGATGCTTTTGCCCAGATAGCAAATCTTTCTGGAAAAGCTCTCAAACCCCAGCTTTCCGATTATCTTACTTCAGAAGGGGTTTTGACCAGCATCAGACAAAGCGATAGCGAAATGTACAGGGAACCGCTTTTTTCAACGTTGCAAAAAGCCTTGGATCAGTTTGCCCAAAGCAAACTGCGTGAAGGAGCTTCCACGAATGTGGATTTGAAGCACATGGGCGAGATCGTTGAAACAGGACTTTCTGTGATTCAGGCAAATGCCCAAGCACTGGATGACTTGGTGAAGACGAATTTGAGGAACCGCTTTGAAGAGATGCTGGGAGACCAGAACTATGACGAGAACAGGATCTTGCAGGAAGTAGCCGTCATGTTGGTCAAGTATTCGGTCAATGAAGAGATCAAGCGATTGGGAACTCATTTGAAGGAGTATTTCAAGCTTCTTGCGAAGGATGAACCGGTGGGCAAGCGACTTGATTTTTTGTGTCAGGAAATGAATAGGGAAATCAATACCATCGGCAGCAAAAGCCAAATGGTTGAAATGAATCTTCAGGTTGTTCTCATGAAGGACGGCTTGGAAAATATTCGCGAACAGATTCGCAACATCGAATAGGGGTATATCGTGCGTATTGCTATCAGTGGAAAGAGTGGTTGCGGAAATACCACGGTGTCACAGTTGGTGAGTGAGGCCTTGGAGTATCCAATGATTAATTTTACCTTCCGCACACTTGCAGAAGAGAAACATATCGAGTTCTGGGAGTTTTGTAAACTTGCAGAAACATCTGATGAGTATGATCTTGAAGTCGACCGTCGTCAGGTTGAGATGGCGCGTTCTTTTGACAATTGTGTGCTGGGGAGTCGCCTTGCAATCTGGATGCTGAAAGAAGCCGATCTGAAGGTGTATTTGACAGCTTCAATCGAAGAGAGGGCAAATAGGGTGCTCAAGCGTGAGGGCGGTGACTTTGAAGAGCGTATGCGACAGACAGATATGCGCGACAAAAACGATAGTGCCAGATATAAACGGCTTTATCAGATAGACAACAGTGATGCTTCTATTGCAGATTTGGTGATCGATACCAGTGATAAAGATCCACAATCTGTTGCACAGATCATTGTCAATGAAGCAAAAAGAAGGATTTCCGCTCTGTAGGGAGTGTGATTTCAGAGGGAGTTTCACGGATGAAAAAACGGGTGTTGCTGATCTTTCTGCTCTCACTCTTCATGATGGGTCTTGGTGCTGCTCCCTATGTAGGAATCAGTCAGGGGCTTGTTTCAACTACTGTTGAACTTGGATATCTTACACGTTCAGTGGATCAGAATCTTGCTCTTTCATTTCCTACGATCCCAGCTTTGGAAACGAGTGATGGTGATTTTTATCAGTATCCAACGCTTTCGTTGAATGTGAATTTCAAGCATATGTTTTTTGAGCAGGTTTCTTTGGCAGCCGGGCCTACCTTAAGGATGGGGTGGGAGTATAAAGAGGCTCTTCTTCTGAAGATGGGGCTGTCTGTACAACTCTCCTTGGAGGCCCCAGGAGTCATGGATATCCTGTTTGTGGAGTATTCCTATCTTCCTTCTGGTTTGACCTTGATGGAAGGAAGTCCCACTTCCTCCATGTTGGAAGAAGGAGCTGAGCAGTTCCTGCGTTTTGGTTGGAGACATGCTTTTTGAGTACTGTACATTATTGTGAAAATTCAATATATTGATACAGTTGCTTTATATCGTCTTTACAGACACAAGGAGAATCTACGGTGAGCATTCCATTGAACAGCCTTATCGATTACAAGGGTAATATTTACGAGATTACCTGTGTAGCCATCAAAGAAGCTATCATTCTGAGTAACCCCGGTTGTGGTGGAAAGGAAATTGAAGAGAACAATGGCAAAATTGTCAGCGAAGTCCTCACCAGGGCACTTACCGGTGAAATTCACTTCGAACCCGTCGATCTGCAATAATCCATTCGAAAAAGTTGTATTTCTTTTCGGCCCCACTGGAGTCGGAAAGACTGAACTTCTTCTGGATTTAGATCCAAAGAAGTTTTCTGTGGTGAATGCCGACTCCATCCAAGTCTATCGTTATTTGGATATTGGGTCGGCAAAAGCCTCGCCCCAGACCCTTGAAACCATTCCTCATTACCTGATAGATATTTTTGACCCCTGGCAACAGTTCAGTGTAGGGGATTTTGTTGCGTATGCCGATGAAGCTTGCAAGCTCATCCATCTTCAGGGAAAGATTCCCGTTGTCAGCGGTGGAACCGCCTACTATTTCAAGCACTTTCTATATGGTCTCAGTGAAGCTCCTCCCAGCAATGATGAGATTCGTCTTCGCCTAACCACTGAAATTGCAGAAAAAGGTGATGCTTGGGCGTATTCCAGGCTCCGCTTGGTTGATCCTATAGCAGCTGAAAGAATTCATCCCAGTGATATGTATCGGGTGTCTCGGGCTCTTGAGGTTTTTGAGACTTCCGGCAGACCGCTCAGCAGTTTTTCCATACCCAGTGTAAATCGCAACGGCATGAACCCTTTGGTGATCGGCTTGAAACGAGAGAATGAAGAGCTCAAAAGACGAATCAAATGCAGGGTGCAGCAGATGTTTAGTGAAGGTTTGGTGGAAGAAATCAGGAGCTTGCTTGATAGGGGTGCTTCGAGTGCCTGGCCAGGCCTTCAAGGCATCGGGTATAAGGAGTTCTTCCAAGCAATGGAAAGTGGAGAGTGTTCACTTTCTATGATTGCTGATCAGATAGAAAGAAACAGCCGCTTCTATGCGAAGCGGCAGATGACTTTTTTTAAAAGTTTTACTGATGTCAGGTGGATGGATCCCTCTGACAAGGAACCCATCCTCAGCCTTATTGAGGCATACCAGAAAGCTTAGTATCCACAGCTATATAGGTAGGGACCATCAGATGTCCCAATTCCTTGATTCCAAGATTGTTTATTGAAGTGATTTCAAGCCAGCCTCGTTTGCCCATTTCAACAGAAAAGCTTTGAACTTGTTCATAGAGGTAGATGGCGGCTGTATTCTCTTCGAGCATCGGTTTTTCTTCATCTTCAAAATATGTATAGGGAGTATAGAGCGTGCTGGTCACTTCATACGTGTTTTCTTCTATTTGCTTGATTTTTACATCGGTGACGCCATAAATGAAGGTACCTGCAAGAATCGGTGGTTTCCCCTGGGCAATCCACTCGTTGGGATCGATCTGGGTGTCTATTCCTTCATACGCTTGTCTGGTCTGCCGAGTGACGAAGAGGTTGGTAACCTCCATGGAAGCCGGGTTCTTGGCTTTTTTAGAGAGTGAGGCTTCCATTTTCTGTAGGTCAAGAGAATTTTGCCCGGCAAAAAACTCTTCGATGACTTCAATGTGTGTCATGCCTGCTGTGTAGGGCGGGGTGA
>JAQVVB010000049.1 GCA_028699215.1 Sphaerochaeta sp.
TTCAAATCGGGACTGCAATCGTTCTTTCACCTTTTGCAACATGGCATACGAAGTGAACAAAACAGGGGCTCCTCCCCCAGAGGAAAGAATTGCAGAGAATATGGTCTCACTCATATATGAGACATAAAATTCCTCATTGTCTTTCGTCAACAGTGGAGCATCCGTGGGTGTGAGCAACATCAAACGATTATGATAATCGAACGGCGAAGTAAACGTAGCGGTATGATAGGGCCTCACCTCATCATAAGGCAATCCAACCCTACTTCCCCAGAAAGCAAACGCATCGTTCAAATCCAAGGTAGCCGAAGTACACACCACGGTGTCCAGTTTCTTGAACAAAGCATCCACCAGCAAAGGAGCGATGGAAAGCGGGGTTATCATCACCTGTACAGAACGAGTATTGCGAAAGGATTCTGCATTGAACCAATGCACATCATCCGACCATGTTGAAAAATCACAGAACCTCGACAACACCTCACTCATTGAAGCAATCCTGACACCCCGAACCTTCAGCTCGTTTACTTTGGTATCCAATTCTTCAGGGGCCTTGTTGTGTTCCAAGAAGGTGTTGATCTTGGCTGATAACCTTCCACTCGCCTGGCTCACCTTGGTCGCCTGTTCCACAAAATCCTTCAATCGATGCTGTTGTTCCATCTTGATCAACACAGGTTGAAAATCATTTTTCTGGAACACACCCAACAGATACTGCTCCAAAGTCCCTACCTCTTGCACCAATAGCTGTATGTCGTCCAGAATGCGGTCGATAAGCTCAGGCTCAGGAGAATATTCACCCAACTGCTCCAACAGCGATTTTGAAGCATATCGGCCAGAACGCTGAATCCAGCCTATCTGGCGCAACATCTCCTTCGAATCATACTCTGCAGTAAAATATTCAGAAGCATTTTGTTCAATGTTATGGGCTTCATCGATGATGAGCCTGTTGAATGCAGGGAGGACTGCCTCTTCATCATATTCCACGTCATCCTCATAACGACTGCGGGCATCAGTGAACAACAGATGATGGTTGCTTACGATGATTCGTGCTTCCTTGGCCTTCTGTTTGGCCTTGAAGAAAAAACAATCATGAAAATAGGGGCATTTATGCGTACTGCAAAGATCTCCGTCACAACAGACCTCCGACCATATCTCCCCCAGCTTTCCAGGGTAATCGCTTCGAAGCCCGGTTTCCGTCTCGTTTGCCCATCTCCCCAACTGAAAGAGTTCACTTTGAGGATCTTGCGCCAGCAAGGAGGCTTCTCCCCTGACCTGGACAAATCGTTGGATGCATATATAGTTGCCGCGTCCTACAGCAAGAGCAGTCTTGCAGGAGAGACCAAGCAACTTGAAAAGCATGGGAATATCCTTCTCGTAAAGCTGTTTCTGCAGATTGATCGTCGAGGTGGCAATGACTGTCCGTTCATCTGTATCCTGCATCGCATGATAGAGGGCAGGCACTAGATAGGCAAAGGACTTTCCAATGCCTGTCCCCGCTTCTATGGCTGAAATTGCATTGTCTTCATAGCATGTCCTCACCAGATCAGCCATGAGAAGCTGTCCTTCACGATATTCATAGGAAGCAAAGCTTTCTTCCAGCTTTCCCTCCTTGTCGAATATCTTATAAATGTCATTCTTGGTCAATTTTATAATCCTGTAGCTTTCTATGGAGCGTCTTTCTCCCGATACCAAGCAATTCCGCTGCCTTCGTCTTGTTTCCGGCACACATGGCCAACGTAGAGATAATCAATTGTTTTTCAGCCTCCTCCAAGGTTATGCCAACCTCAAGGGATAGCTGAGCGGTATTTTCCGCCTTGGTGACAGCAGGAGGAAGATCCTCTGCTTCAATGATGGGCGATCGTGACAAAACGACCGCACTTTCGATGCAGTTGCGTAGTTCCCGTATGTTCCCGGGCCAATCATAGGAGAGCAAGGCTCGTCTCGCAGAGGTTGAGAATCCTTCAATCTGCTTCCCGTTTTCTTGATTGAAAAACGTCAAAAAGGACGTCATCAACAAAGGGATGTCATCCTTACGCTCTCTTAGAGGAGGAACTTCCAGATGAACGACGTTCAACCGATAGAATAAGTCCTCACGAAAATTTCCTTTCTCTATCTCCTTGAGAAGATCCCGGTTGGTTGCACAGACAACCCGTACATCAACACTGAGCGGCTTTTCACCACCTACCCGTTCGAATTGCTTTTCCTGCAGGACCCTGAGCAACTTCACCTGGGTGGCTGCATCGATTTCCCCTATTTCATCAAGAAAAATGGTTCCTCCGTCTGCAAGCTCAAACCTTCCTTTTTTTTGGGACACAGCCCCAGTAAAAGATCCCTTCTCATGGCCGAACAGCTCACTTTCAAGCAAGGATTCCGACAAAGCCGCACAGTGAACCTTGATGAACGGACCTTTTGATCTCCCGCTCAGTTCATGGATGGCATCGGCCACCAACTCCTTACCCACCCCGCTTTCTCCCGTGATGAGAACGGACGCTTTGGTAGGAGCAACTTGCGTTACGATATCCATCAGATTCACCATCTTCTGACTCTTGCCAACGATACGATCGTACCGATTGCGGGTACGCAGTTGTTCAACCTCTTTTTTCAGCTGTTCATGCTCAGCATATAGGTCTCCTGTGGAAAGTGATTTCTTCACCACCAAAGAGAGACGATCCAAATCAACCGGTTTGGTAAAAAAATCTATGGCGCCTGAACGCATCGCCTCAACTGCAGTCTCAATGGTGCCATGTCCTGTCAGAATGATGACGGGAAGGCGGGGATAAGCAGATGAAATCTTCTTCAGCAACTCCTCCCCACTAAGCTTGGGCATCCTCAGATCGGTGATCACCAGATCCACATCCTTCTTGTTGAGCAAGGACCAAGCCATCGTACCATCTTCAGCGGTAAGGGTATCATAGCCTTCAAGCTCCATTGCCATGGCCAGACCATTACGAATATTTTTTTCATCGTCACAGATGAGAATGTTACGCTTCAAATTCAACCTCCTTTTCAGGTCCATCAAGAACCAGCCGTTCACTCTTGGGAACGGGGAACGAAAGGGTAAAGCAGGTACCTTCCCCCCGTTTGCTGGTAACGGTTATATCGCCCTTATGTTCCTTCATTATCTTATATACAACGGTCAACCCTAATCCGGTCCCGGAAGCCTTGGTGGTGAAATAGGGTTCAAAAATCTTCTGCAACGTCTCATCATCCATTCCAATCCCCGTATCGATGACTTTGATCAAAACCTGATTCCCATCCAAACGGGACTGCAGCGTAAGCCGTCCCCCTCCTTCCATTGCATTCATTGCATTCTTTATCAGATTGAGCAGAGCCTGTTTGAGCAGGTTTTCATCAAACTCCAACTTTGGCAGAGACGTGGCAATGTCCCTTGTCAAGGACACGTTATGTTCATGCAGTTCAGGTTCTACGAAATTGCAGATTTCATCCAACGTACGGCAGATGGGAGATAACCGTAGACGGGTATCCATAGGACGGACAGCAAACAAGAAGTCCACCACGATACTGTTCAAACGGCTGATTTCCTCTTCCAAAACATCAAGATAGCGTTGGGCATCATCATAGGTAAGGCTCTCTTTTCGAACAAACGCCTTCTTGAGCAATTGCAGGTGTATGCCCATGGCGGCAAGCGGATTTTTGATTTCATGGGCAACCCCGGCCGCCATGGTCGTCATGGAAGCAAGATTTTCCGAGCGGCGCATCCTTGCCTCGTTGGCATTGTGCTCAGTGACGTCACTGAACATCAAGACATAACTTGAGAGGTTCTTCACTTCAGTGCTTTTATAAATGAATACTGAGACCGATACCGTTTGGACCTTGTCTCCCCGTTGAAAGGTAAACTCATTGTCCAACTCGTCGGCCCTATCATGTACAGCAAGCACTATATAACGCAAAACATGCTCATCTTCAATGATGCGGGAGAGAGGAAACCCCTCATAGCTCCGTTTGCGCACCATAGGAATCATTTTTTGACAGTTGGAGTTTGCATAATTCACGACAAGGTTCCCATCGGTCAAGATCACCCCGTCATGGATGGATTCCAATACATTCTCCAACATCTCCACGTCGTTGGCCTGACTTTTCAAGATGTCGACGATTTGTTTGGAATCGAGCTGGTCGATTTTCTGTATAGCGCGTTGTACAAAATTCTTCATGCAACCTCCATCAACTTGAAATAGAGTGATTCCAACATCAGTTTCTTGTTCTGGTTATACAAAGAAGCATTACTGAAGGATTCGGATATCAGTCTTGAATACACTCCTGCCTTTTCAACGTCTATCACCTGTTCCACTAAGGCCAAGCCCAATTTGTCGAGCAAAGCCTTCAAAAGATACTCGTAGCTTTCCTGTGAATCAACGAACGTCAACAGATCATTGAGCTGTTCGCCTGAAAGATAGACATGATCGACCAGCGAATTGACGATAACATCCACCTGTTCCTCATTCTTCTTGAGGTCCAAGCCTCCTCCCTGCAAAAAGAAGTGTTCCAAAGTCGCAAAATGCTCATTTCCCAAGAAAAAGGGCATCAACAACTGATCGACCTTTTCATTGCTCAATGGAGGAAAGGCATATTTGCGGACACGAGACAGGATGGTCTGCATGATTCTTCCCGGGTATTCGGAGATTAGGAAAAAATACACATCAGAAGGGGGCTCTTCAAGCATTTTCAACAGACTGTTGCGTGCGGAAGCATTGGTCTGTTCAAGACTTTCAATGATGATGAATCGTTTCTGGGAACCCATGCTGGTTTCTCTGATCCACTCATCAAGCGAACGAACCTGATTGACCGAGATGGTGGTGTTCTTTCGTGAGGCGACATACAGGCTCTTCAAGGCGGTACGCAAATTCTGGGCAACGGCCTTGGCTTCCTTTTCCGTGATTTCTTGCTTGTTTCCGGCAAGGGCCAACAACAAGTCATTGACTTCTGAAGCGGCATCATAGTTGGCACTCTGTGTCTTGTTTTGTCCGCTGAACATCAAGGAACCATGGTATTGCAACAAAAGGATACGGATGTTCCGTATGAGGAACTGCCGGGAAAAATCGTTTCGGAGGCGCACAAAACTGTTGATTGCCGTCTCGATGACGCTCTGGTGATCACGCTGGCTGATGATCACCACATTGGACGTGTTCAACAGTCTGAACTGTCGGCAATGCTCACAATTGCAATCATCAAGCTTATCCCCCGTACAGGAAAGAACCCTGGATACCTCAAGGGCTGTGGTCATCCGTAAGGAATAACGGCTTCCTCCGAACAGATTCACCTGACTGAAGGTGTTGCTTTGGATCTGATACGTCAGCTGGTCGGATAAATCCGGCTGACTGCGCCTAAGATTCTCAAACATTGGCTGAACTCACCGCAGAAGAAAACCAACTGACCGTTTCAGGCACCAAGGGGCGGACCAGCCGCAACACGAACTGGCTTTGATCGAGTACCGAGGAAAAATCAAAGGCTTTCTGCATTTCCAAAATATAGAGGATGAAACTGGAGAACACCAATACTTCGACGACTCCCCAGATGAACCCCAACAGGCCGTTGACTGCTCTCAACCCGGTTACATTCAAGGCAGTGTCAAGCAAATTCCCAACGACCCGCATCAAAGCATACCCTGCGATGAACAGCACGACGAAACTGATCAGGCTTGAGAAGAAAACCGACAAGGCAAAAGAAGCAATAAGCACCTCTCCCAGAATCTTGGTGAACATCAATGCGATGAAAAACCCGACCAGATATCCTGCCCTATGGGCGAATGCATCGGCAAAACCTGTGAGGGTATCGGTGATGCCTCCAACGATTGCCAAAAAAAAGACGATGATGTCAATAGAATTGAAATAGACCGATCCAATTGTTACTCCCCAATCCATATGTTACTCCTCTTTGCGTAGTACCGTCGCAATTTTCTCTGCTGCATCGGTTACTGCCAACGTTTTCATAGTTTCAGCAAGAATACTCCGTTTATCTTGATTCTCCAACAGGTCCAAGACCTCTTGAAGAAATATTTCTGGTGTCACAGATCCCCATAAGATCCTTGCAGCTCCAGCATCTTCCAGATGTCTGGCATTGAGTATCTGGTCCCCCCTGCTTGTTTCCAGTGAGAGGGGAATGATGATGGATGCACATCCAAAGGCACTCAGCTCACCAAGGGACCCCGCCCCTCCCCTTGAGACTACAAGCGTACTCTCTCGATACAAGGATCCCATCTCGTTGCCCACCATTGCAAATGCAAGATAGTTTTCATGTTCTATATTCACATAGTCTGCACTACCGCACTGATGGTATACAAAGGCTTTGCTGCACAATGCATCCAGATTCGTCCTGACCAGTTCGTTGATCTGCATCGCTCCTTGGCTCCCCCCCATGACAAACAGCAAAGGAATAGAAGGTTCAATGCCGAGCCTTTCTTTCAGTGATTTCTCTGGAATCTCAAACAGCTCGCTTCTCAGAGGATTGCCGGTGACCACTATCTTATGGGTAGGCAATGAAGCCTCACTGCCGGCAAAAGGTATGCAGATTCTCGTAGCGCAGAATGCGTTCAGTCGAGTTGCCAGACCAGGAGAGGCATCACTTTCATGAGTGACCACACGAATGTTCAGAAGTCTTGCGGCAAAAACCGGGGGAACGGAAACAAATCCACCTTTCGAGAAGAGAACATCCGGCTTTTCTCTATTGAGAATTGCAAGAGCCTGAAAAAAAGCAACCAGGAGATTGAACAAATCGGTAAAATTCTTATATGAGGAATACCTGCGGAATTTCCCACTTTGAATGGGATAGAAACGAATGCCGGCGGATTCGACAGCTTTCTTTTCGGCTTCGTTTTTTCTTCCAATCCAAAAACACTGATACGCACCCTGATTTTTGAGCACCTGATGCACCGCGAGGGCTGGATAGATGTGACCGAGGGTTCCTCCCCCTGTATAGCAGACCAACATGCGATGAGTATAACATGAGCAAAGAAAGAATCCTAGCTGAGATTGTATCATTTTGATACACAGTGGGTATATTTGGCTCACCAATTTGCAGAAGTTATGCTTTTCTCTCCTCACTGATTTGAGTATACTTATTTGGTACGGTTGAGCTGTACCAAATATAGTACAAGTGAGTCATCAATGGGAACGTCATTATTCACCAAGTTATTCGGAACCAAACAAGATAAAGATCTCAAGGGGCTCTATCCAATCGTAGAGCAAGTCAACAGCGAAGAAGCATGGGCCAAACAGCTGAGAGATGAACAGTTCCCCATTCAGACATCTGATTTCAAAGCACAGGTGGCCAATGGGACTCCCATCGAGTCGTTGCTCCCCAAAGCGTTTGCACTTGCACGGGAAGCGGCCTTGAGGGTTTTGGGTGAGCGGCACTATGACGTACAGATCATGGGTGCTACAGTTTTGCACAGGGGACAAATCCTGGAGATGAAGACAGGAGAAGGAAAAACCCTCACCTGTGTTCCTGCAGCCTACCTCAATGCCTTGGAACAGAAAGGCGTGCACATCGTGACGGTCAACGATTATCTTGCCAAACGTGACGCCAGCTGGATGGGACCTGTATATGAATTCCTTGGACTGAGTGTCGGGGTGATTCTTTCGGATATGGATACCGAAGCCAAACGTCTTGCATACAGTGCAGACATCACCTATGGAACAAACAATGAATTTGGTTTCGACTATCTCAGGGACAATATGAAGTGGTCGGCAGCAGAGAAGATCCAGCCCAAGCACCACTACTGCATCATCGACGAAATCGACTCCATCCTCATCGATGAAGCCAGAACACCATTGATCATCAGCGGACAGAGTGAAGACGATTCAAACCAGGTCATGGGAGCACAAAAGATAGCCGCATTTTTGACGGAATGCGAGAAAGACCCCGCAACCGGCGACTATTATGAACAGGACCCTCTTTCACGATTTGAACGCAACTCCCAGCCTTTCGAAGAACGTGGCGACTACAAGCTTGATGAGAAACAGAAGAAAGTCTCTTTCACCAACCAGGGCATGAACCATATGGAAGAGTTGCTGAATAAGTACAAGGTCATCACAGGCTCCATCTATGCCGATGAAAACTTCGAGTATGTACACTATGTCACCCAGGCAGTGAAGGCGCTCAGACTCTATGCCGACGATGTCGACTATGTGGTTGTTGATGGACAGGTCCAGATCGTAGATGAATTCACCGGCCGCATTCTACACGGAAGACGGTATAGCGAAGGACTTCACCAGGCGATTGAAGCCAAGGAAAAAATCAAGATCCTCGGCCAGAACAAGACCCTCGCCACCATCACTTTCCAGAATTTCTTCAGGATGTATGACAAGATCAGCGGCATGACCGGTACTGCAGATACCGAAGCACCGGAATTTTTGAAAATCTACAATCTTGACGTCTTGGTCATTCCGACCAACAAGCCGATCATCAGAAAGGATCATGCAGATCTCGTTTTTTACAATGAACAATTCAAATTCCAAGCAATATGCAATGAAATTGAGCGGGTGCACAAACTCGGACAACCGATTCTCGTAGGAACCATCAGTATTGAAAAGAGTGAGATGCTCTCGGTGCTGTTGAGAAGGATGGGGATCAAACATGAGGTGCTCAATGCAAAGAACCACGCACGTGAGGCAATGATCATTGAAGAAGCCGGAGCAAAAGGGGCTGTGACCATCGCCACCAACATGGCAGGTCGTGGTACCGACATCAAGCTGGGGGGCAGCATAGACGCCAGAGCCCGCAGACTCTGTGGGACCGATGCGACTCCTGAAGAGTTTTCCCAAGCCCTCAAGCAGGTCTACCCTGCTTGGGAGAAAGATTACAAGGAAGTCAAGGAACTCGGTGGTCTGTATATACTCGGCACTGAACGTCATGAGTCCAGGCGCATCGACAACCAGTTGAGGGGACGTTCCGGTCGTCAGGGAGATCCGGGAACCAGCCGTTTCTTCGTATCGCTCGATGACTCCTTGATGAGGCTTTTCGCATCAGACAACCTTAAGTCCATGCTCGGAAAGATAGGCATGCAGGATGGCGAACCCATCGAGCACAAGATGCTTTCCAATGCCATTGAAAAAGCCCAGCGTAGGGTTGAGGACCGAAACTTCGAAATAAGAAAGCACCTTCTCGACTATGACGATGTCCTCAACGAACAGAGAAACTATCTGTATGCAGAGCGCGACGCCATCCTTATAGAAGACCATCTTCTTGAACGGGTACGAAGCAGCTGTCATGAAATCAGCAATGATATCGTCGAACAGGTGTTTTCTGATGCAAAGCAGGATAAAAAAGGTCTGAAGATCATTGAGGAAATTCAGGCTCAGTTCCATCTTGATATCCCCCTGCTTGCAGATGACGTTGATAAGGATGCCTACAAGAAGCACCTCATCGAATGCATCGACAAGGAAATCGACGGTAAGGTTTTGCAGACCGGAGAAAAGCCATTCAACGACTTCCTCAGGTTCAACTACCTCAGACAAGTCGACATCAGATGGCAGGATCATTTGATGGCGCTTGAAGATTTGCGCGATGCTGTGAATTTGCGCTCGTATGCCCAGAAAAACCCCTTGGTGGAATATAAGGTTGAAGGTTTTGAGATTTTCAATGAGATGCTTGAAGGCATCAAGCACTTTATGGCCGAAACGCTTGTAAGAGTGCAGATCACCCGTTCAGAAGACCAATACCAAAGAAAAGCCGCAGCACACAAGACCGTGGAATCCCACTCTGCAAAGGGTGCGTTCTCTTCTGAATCACAACATGCCAACAAGGTGCAGGGAGGCGGGGACGTACATCCGGTAACCGTGAGGCGATCCCAACCCAAGGTAGGAAGAAATGATCCCTGTCCATGCGGCAGTGGCAAGAAATACAAGAACTGCCATGGTAAGAACGCATAAAAACGTATGGTTTCAGATTATGCCTATAATGATGCCCTCCGATTGATGGAGGGCATTTCTTTGTCGGTCGATCTGGTCTCTTTCAGGCGTTTTCTAGAAAAACTGAGAAGGGTCGAGAGGAATGCCCGACTGTTCGATGCTGAAATACAGCGTCGGCTTATCATAAGAACTGCCGCTGGTTCCAATGCTGCCCAACGTTTCACCCTTTGCCAAGGTCATTCCGATCTTCACCTCTACATTTTCCAGATGATGGTAACTGGTGCGATACCCACCCTCATGGCTGATCACGACAAACCGGCCTCTGCCCTTCACTTCATATCCTGCATCAACCACATTGCCGGCAGCTGAAGCTACAACTGCAGAACCAGGCTGTCCGACGATGAGAATCCCCGTCAGGGACTCGGTATTGCCAGAGGAAGGATTCTTATATGGTTGTCCGAACAATGCGATGATAGAACCATTGGTAGGCTTCTGGAACTGTATGGGAGCGACATCAGCCATCTGTATCTGTGAAGAAGTGGAGGTATCGGGAATGAAAAGCTGTTGACCGACCATGATGGTTTCATTTTTCAGTCCATTGATTTCCTGAAGTGTCTTCCAGCCAAGGCTAGGGCTGTACTTTCTTGCTATGGTGGAAAGCATGTCCCCTTCCCTCACGGTATAGAGCTGACCATCCCTATCGGGAATTCTGAGACTGATCCCCGCCTTCACTGCCTGTATGTTCCTTATCTGATTCACGCTGATAAGCGTCTGGGTCTTGAGACTGTACGAGTCGGCGATGGAAGTGAGGTCTTCACCCTCTTGTACGAGGTGGTCGGCGTATTGCACGGTCTTGGAAGTTCCATAGACCGGTTTGGGAACATCACTGAGCGATCGCGCTTGATTGTCCAGAACAGGGATGTCTGCAGCAGATAGATCCACTGCTTTTTGTACAGGATCATTCAGAGGTGAAGGAATCTGGACTTGGGGAGCATCGTTGATTACTTCAACCTGCTTGGGTTTCTCGGTTATGACAACCGAAGGACCGAGTGAAGAAGCAGCCTTTTCATTCGGAAAGAACTGATACCAAACCACTATCACTACAACACAGATTGCAATCCCCAGTGCGATTGTCCAGATGAGACCGCGAGAAGGCCTTCGTTGGTATGTATCCCTGTCCGACCTCCTAGAAGGTCGATCTGTCATATCATCATAGTTGTCTTTTCCCATAACTCGACATTACCTTTCCTACATAGTAGTATAAAACAATCATGGCTACCAGTCCAAATCGCTCATATTACCGGTTCTTCATCTATATTACTCTTCTGGCGACGCTCATTTTGCTCGCTAGAATAGGGTATATCATCCATGCGCACAACCCACAAAGAAAAAATTATGACGATCCTGTTGTCTCACCCCAAGTGATCAGAGGCACGATCTACGACAGAAACGGTAAGATTCTGGCGATTCAGACCCCGTATTGGGGGGTATACTTCCACCTCAATGCAATAGACGACCTGCAGCTTGTCAGTGAAGTGGTCTCTCCCTATGTGGGCATGAGTCCTGACCAGATACAAGCCCAGGCAGCAAACTACACCACGTATGCCCAGATCAAACGAAAGATCAACGACGATCAGGTGGAGCCCTTGCGGCTTGCCTTGCAACGAACCAAGCTCCAAAACCAGGTAAGCATACAGAAAAGCATGGGCAGGTCCTATCCTGCCCTATTCCATGCATCCCAGACCATTGGATTCACCAATACAGATAACGAGGGTCTTGAAGGAATCGAATACACCCAACAGGATTTGTTGAGTCCGTATCCTCAGGTTGGAACGGATGAGCCCACCTACGGGCAGGACATCACCTTGACCCTGGACATCGACATCCAGTATCTGCTCGATCTCCAACTGCAAAACATCGCCGACGAACACAACCCCGATTACGGCATTGCCTTGGTACTTGATGCCAACAATGCAGATATCCTGGGAATGTCCAGCTATCCGTGGTATGATCCCAACTCTCTTTTCCGTTCAACAGAAGAACAAAAACGAAACCACGTGGTCAACCATCTCTATGAACCGGGCTCGGTATTCAAGATCTTCAGTCTTGCAGCGGTCATGGAAGCGAACCAAGCAGACCTGCTCACCCCGTTTGAATGCGATGGGACCTATACCTTTGACAGTGGAAACGGTAATAAAACAACCATCAATTGTACTGAACCCCATGGAACGGTAGACCCTAAGACCATGATCCAAAAGTCCTGTAACGGTGCAATCGTGCATTGGGCCCTGCAAACCGACGAGCAGGAATTTGCATCCATCTTGGATGCCTTCGGTTTCAACAGCAGATATGACATCGATCTCCCCTCCCAAGCACGTAGTCACATAGCCTCACCTGATTTATGGTCGGGAAGGTCACAAGCCACCATCTCCTTTGGACAGGAACTCTCCACCACGGCCCTGCATCTGGGTGTCGCCGCCACATCATTCACCAACGGCGGAGACCTTCTGCTTCCTCACCTCATCCTCAGAACGACTTCTTTGAACGCAGATAAAGAGAATGTCACCCTCTATGAGAGAGAACGGACGATCCAAGACAAGGTAATCTCGAAAGAAGTTGCCCAAGAGATGCTTGCGTATATGCACAGTGCCTCAGAAAGTGGGGGAACAGGCATCAAGGCCGCAGTGGAGGGTATATCGATAGGAGTAAAGACCGGAACCGCACAGATTCTCAACCCTGTAAGCACCAGCTATGAAGATGGAACCGTACTTGCTTCGACATTGGCCATCGTACCGATTGAGAACCCTAAATACATCATTTACATCGCTGCAGGAAACCCAAAGGGAAA
>JAQVVB010000345.1 GCA_028699215.1 Sphaerochaeta sp.
ACCTTGGTTCCCACCCTCACTGTTTCCCAGAACATCACCCTTGGTCTGAAGAGTCCTGGATATCCTTTTGTCAACAGGCGGGCTTTGGACGAAGAGATCCGTTCGATATCCTCCCGTTATGGTTTGGAAGTCAATCCGACTTCATTGGTGAGCTCTCTTTCTGTCGGTCAGCAACAGCGGGTGGAAATCATCAAATTACTCTATAGAAATGCCAATCTTCTGATCTTGGATGAACCCACTGCAGTGCTCACTCCTCAGGAGGTCGAAAGTTTCTTTACCGTGTTGAAACGCCTCAGGGATGAAGGGCATTCTGTTATCATCATCACCCACCATATAAACGAAGTGCTCTCCATAACCGATCATATTACAGTCTTGAGAAATGGATGTAATGTAGGTGAGGTAGCTACCAATGAGACCAACGAAGAGGAGCTCTCTTCGTTGATGATCGGCCGGAAGATTCAGATCAAAAGACGTGAGCCGGTTGTTCTTTCCTCCCAGAAAGAAGGCCTGGTCCTCCAAGACATCGCTTTGCCTGCACGCAAGCTGGGTCCTCTCTCGCTTACGGTTTCACCAGGGACCATTCTGGGGATTGCCGGAGTGGATGGAAATGGGCAGAAGGAACTTGCCGAGATCGTGGTGGGAATTCTTAAAAATCAGAAGGGAACGATTTCGTTTGGAGGAAAGCTCTTGAATTCTCTGGGAGTTCAACAGAGAAAGGAGCTGGGCATTGCCTATATCTGTGATGATCGTCTGCATGATGGTTTGGTCATCGATATGGATGTGAAGGAAAACCTGTTGCTCAAGCTGCATCGACAGAAAAAGATGCATACGCATCATTTGCTCAATCGTTCAGCACTGGAAGCCTGTGCCCGACTTGCAGTTGAGGAGTACCAGATCAAGACTTCATCCCTTACGTGTCCTGTTCGTTATCTTTCTGGAGGAAATCAACAGAAGCTCATCCTTGCCAGAGAACTTTCAGGGAACCCTGGTTTGGTGGTGGCTTGTCAGCCTACCCGAGGGCTGGACATTGGATCCTCAGAGGTGGTGCATAAAGAGTTGCTCAACTTGAGAAGCGCCGGGTGTGCTGTATTGCTGATTTCTGCTGACTTGGATGAAATTCTTACTCTCAGTGATGAGATTGCAGTCATGCATGGAGGTCAGGTGATGGATGTAGTGACAAACAGTGATGTCGACCTGACGTATATCGGGCTTTTGATGGCGGGAAGCAAGACAAGGAGCATCTCATGAGCAATCGAGGAAGAATTCTTGTTTCCTATGGTTTCATCATTGTTTTTGTGTTGGTTGTCTCTTTTGGTTTGATCCTTTTGGTAGGAAGCAGTGTTTCCGCTTCGATGGCAAGTTTTTTCAATGGCATCATCGGCTCTTGGTACTCCTTCAGTGAGGTGCTGGTGAGGGCGACTCCTCTCATTCTTGCCGGTCTGGGTGTTTGTGTAGGGTTCAGGACGGGATTTCTTAATATCGGAGCAGAAGGACAAATCTATATGGGAGCCATCGCCATCACCGCATTGGGTGTATTCGCCCCCAACATTCCTGCTCCTTTCATGATCATTCTCGCTCTTTTTGTAGGGTTTGCAGCTGGGGGAATCTGGTCGGTGATTCCCGGTTTGCTGAAAGCTCATTTTGGTCTCTCTGAAGTGATCAACACCATCATGTTCAACTATATCGCCATCAATTTGGTGGGTATTCTGGTGAGGACGGTACTTCGTGATCCTTCCTATCCATATCCCATGTCTCCGACACTTCCTTCTTCTGCTTCTTTGTTTCAGTTGCTTCCTCCAACTCGTCTGCATGCTGGAATTCTCATTGCATTGGCCATGTCCGTTGCAATCTACTTTCTTATGTTCCGCACCTCGGTGGGGTTCTGCATGCGGGCGGTTGGTTTAAATAAAAGGGCAAGTCTCTGTTCAGGCATTTCGGTACGGAAATACCTCTCGCTCTCTTCCTTTCTAAGTGGAGCTCTTGCTGGAGTTGCCGGTGTTTGTGAGATCGCTGGGTTGCATCACCGCCTCATCGAAGGTTTGAGTCCCAGTTATGGCTATTTGGCCATCATCGTAGCATTGTTGGGAGGAAACCATCCTTTGAAAGTGGTCTTTTCCGCACTGGGTATTGCAGCGTTGCAAGTGGGTTCCCTTTCGATGCAACGCAGTGCAGGGGTGCCTACTTCCATCGCTTCCATCATCATGGGAATGGTAGTGGTCATGATTTTGGCCCGTAAGCAGTTGTTTGGTTGTAAGGAGGCTGCATAACATGGAAGTAACGACACTTGCAACATTGACGGCGTTTCTTGCAGCAGTAGTTCGTATGGCCACTCCCATTGCGTTGGCTGGATTAGGGGAAACGGTCTCTGAACGTGCAGGGGTGATCAACATCGGTGTTGAGGCAATCATGCTCAGTGGGGCTTTCTTCAGTTTCATTGCCTTGTTCACCACAGGAAGCCTGTTTGTAGGACTCCTCTTTGGGGTGTTGGGTGGGGTCGCTGTCAGTATGTTGCATGCTCTATTGAGCATTCGATGCAAAGCAGATCAAACGATTGCAGGCCTTGCCCTGAATTTCTTGTTTCTGGGCCTGACGAGTTTTCTGTTCCTCATGCGTTTTGGAAAGACCACGACACTTCCATCCATAACGATCATCAAACCCCTGAGCATCCCCGTCTTGAGCAAGATTCCTGTCTTGGGAGAAGCCTTGTTCAACCAAGATCCCTTTGTATATGTTCTGTTTGGTTTTGTTGTAGTCCTCCAAATCGTGTTCTATAAGACCGAATGGGGGGTGATCCTTCATGCTGTAGGTGAGAACCCCCGTTCTGCCGATACGGTTGGAATTCGAGTGGATAGGGTCCGTTATTTCGCTTGTTTCATCAATGGTGTTCTCGGTGGTCTTGGTGGAACCTATCTTTCTTTGGTGAAACTAGGATTCTTCATGGAAAACCTGACCGCGGGGAAAGGATATATTGCCTTAGTTGCAGTAATTTTAGGAAGGAGAAACCCTGTAGGGGTGCTCTGCGCTGCTTTGGTCATCGGGTCGGCGGAGGCTCTGCAAATTCGTCTCCAGACATTGGGAAACGCCATTCCTTCCCAAGCGTTTTCCATGTTGCCTTATGTGGTGACGGTATTGGTTTTGCTTTTTTCCATCGG
>JAQVVB010000346.1 GCA_028699215.1 Sphaerochaeta sp.
AACAACCTCGTACAAAATAGAGAATTGATGAAGTTAATTTTCACATCTTGATTTCGTGGGTTTCTCTTAGTATATAAAGAAAGAGAACGATACAAATCTCATTGGAGAGATGTACGATCAGAAGGAGAAAGAAAATGAAAAAGAAACCTACAATTTTCATGGTCTGTTTCCTGTTTTTTGTGAGTGGTGCAATGGTGTTTGCAGCCCCAAATGCAGAGAAACTCTATACTGAAACTCAAGTTCTTGATCTGAGTGGTCAAAGTCTGGCTTCGATTAAGCAGTCGTACGAAAAGTTGAACGAAGCAAGGACCAGGGATTATCAACAAGCACAGGATGATATGCTTAAGAGCAGAAGTGAAGGTGATGTGGCAAGCTATCGTGAAGCGTATGCAAGGCTTGATGCGATCAGAAGCTATACCATGACCAAGGATCAGAGTGACCAATTGCTCAATAGGATTTTAGCAGAGGATGAACCAAGTAGAAGCGAATATGCTTCCTGGTTATATCAAGTGAGTCCTTACTATCGTCCGGTACTGACGCTTGATTTTTCTGCCTCTGGAGAGGACTTTCATTTCAGCTATCGCCAACAGGTGAGAAATGCCCCGGGAAGTGAAATCAAGCTTCCTGACCAGTCACAGATGAATTTCAACGCTACAAAGGTTGGAGTTCTAGCTGGTTGGGGCCTTACCCCTACAGAAGTGACCTACCAAAGCGGTGAGACCATTGTGATGCCCAGTACCAACCAGACTTTGTATGCCATCTACAGCAGTGAGGTCAGGTTCTTTGATGCTCTTTCAGGAAATGAAGTGGTGAAAAAAGATGTTGAACAGGGGTCTGAAATCGAAGTCCCAACCCCAACTGTTTCAGATCCTTCCTCGCTTTTCGTCGGCTGGTACGACAAGAGCAACCGGATGCTGCTTGATGAGCAGCAGACCTATACATTCAATGGCAAGGGGGCTTCTTTTGAAGCGCTCTGGAAAAGTCTGGCATTTGAACAGGTCAAACCTCTCTATTATGCTGAGACGGCACTTCCAAAGCAGACTCAACTTGGTGTGGGTTTTTCCTTCCAGAATACAGGGAATGTAGATTTGGAGGGGTTGCAGGCAACCTTGAAGTGTGATAGTCCGTATGTGACTTTATTGGTAGACTCGCTGTATATTGGATCGCTTGGAAGTGGACGATACACAACTAACAACAGTAGGTTTGCCACTACTGAGGCACAGAACATCACAGGAGAACGCAATACCTTTAGGTTTGTGGTTTCTTCATCTGCGCCCTCTTTGAGCGTGCTTCCTTTCACGCTCACCCTTACCGATGCGAAGGGAGACAGTTGGAGTAGTACATTCGAATTCACTGTCAAATAGTATTGCAGTATGTACAGGGCATCGGAGAAATCTGATGCCCTGTTAGTATTGTTCTGCGATATAGATTCCGGCCATGGTTGTATCAGTGCTCATTCCCATAGGGACAAGGGTGAAGGGTTTTTCCGAAAACTGAGTTTCCATTAGTGTGTTGGGAATTATTCTGCAGGTTTTGACGTGGTTGTTGTGAAGCAGCTGGAGAAGTTCTTTCGCTGCATGTTCCTGTGATGCGAGGGTCTCTACTGCAACATGGTCTTTCACCAAGGCATAGCCTTCTTTTACAGCATACAGTTCATAGCCTGAGAGCAGGGACTCCCATGCCAACCGGTCTCGAAGCAAGGCACCCTCTGCTGCAGTTTCTTTGCAAAAGATTTCATCGAGTTGCTCGATGGAAAGTGGAATGGATTCGATGTCATGGCCACTTTGCGTTGTCAGTGCATACTCTTTCATGTTTGATGTAGTGATATACCCATTTGCTTCATAGAAGGGTCTTACAGCAGGAAAGAGGGTGATGGGGATGGTGTAGGCTTCTTTGGTGTAGGCCAGCAACTTTCCCATGATGCCTCGTTTTCGATAGGCTTGATAGGTGGCTGCTCCCACGATGTAGGCACAGGGTTTGATCTTTCCGTGTTGTTGGTAGGAGCAGGGAAGCGCATGCAGGGCACTGACGATGGTGCCATCTTCTCTTGCTACCACAATATGGTCAGAAGAAAAGCGTTTTGAGAAGAAGTGTTCCAAGAAGGCGGGTTCTTCATCGAATACCACCGACCAGAGTTGTTTGAGTTCTTCAAAATCGTCTGCATGTGCTTTTTCTATAATCATTGTTTTCCTAGTATCCGATATTTTTCCACCATCAGATCGGGCTTGTAGGAGAGTTTGGCTTTGCGTAGGCCTTCCACTCCAGCGTCTTCTTGGCGGTTGATGTACTGTACGTCTGAGAGATACATGGAAACAAAGAGTTGGTTGATGACTGCATAAATTCCCATGTAGTTCGTATCGCCCTTTTCAAAGTGTACGATTGCCATGCGGTCGTCGATGATTTCCCCAACGGTGAAAGCAGAAAGATGATGGTCTATGCAGATCAGGATGCCTACCAGACCCAGTTCGTTCCAGTTGTCGAAGGCGTTTCTAAGTGCTACCAATTCGTCGTCGATTTCCTTGACGTCTTCCTTTTCTTCTTTCCAGGTGGTTGAGGCCATTTTCAGGCATTCTTCCATCTCTTCACGTGTAGTGAGTGGCCTTACCGAGTAGGTGTATTTTCGTTCGAACTGGGATATGTGGTTGCGTTTGCTCTGGAGTTTCTTTCCGGAGAGTTTCATCAGTTTTTCGCTGCCATAGAGATAATCGTCCAGGTTTCGAACATGTTCGATTGGATATCCATTTTCTTGAAACCATACAGCTTCTTCAAGGGGTACGCACTCCAATTGAAAGCGCATGCCACTTTCTTTGCAGTGTTCTTCAAGCTCTGCAAGAGCCTTGGGAAGGTCATCGGTGATGGGGAGCAAAAACACATCATCTTCCTTGATGTGTATATACAAGGCTGTGTCTGTTTTACAGATGGTGATGCCGATGACATCGCCCCAGAGCATACAATAGGAAAAATAGTATTCATAAGCAAGATGTTTGCTCGTATTTGGAAACAGGGGTTTGTCCTCAATGGACGGTGTGTGAAATTGTAACATGATACCTCTAAATATTTATATATTCGCAATTATTCATACGTTTTTTCAGTGCAATAGTCAAGGTTTGTTGACATGATACATCCAAGATACTGTTCTCTG
>JAQVVB010000347.1 GCA_028699215.1 Sphaerochaeta sp.
CCCATACCATGAAAAGCATTGTCGATAGTGCTGCACGACTTGGACAGGCAGGGGTTGAAAACATTCTTGTTGCCGGTGCCGATTTTGGAGAAGCAGCTGCAAAAGAGGCTTTGCAATATTACCAAGCACATGGTTCGAAAAAAGGCAATGAGTATCTGAAGTCGCAGGAATTTACCAATACATACAGGAAGTAAAAGCAACCTGGAGTGCATGTAGTTTTAAGGGCATCGATGTACTCTACATGGTTCACTTGCAAGGCCGTAGCGGGTGTTTGTCATCCTGAGACGTTACGTGTCCAGGAGAAAGTCGATGATATTCCTTTGTCTGATGCCATTGCGATTGAAGCGTATCAGGGAGTCTGTGGAAATTACCACCTTCTCATAATTGTCGTCTATCATCTCCAGAGGGGCAAATTCGCGTTGTGTATTGTCCTCTGTCAGGATGTAGCATACCTGCACATAGAGTCTCTCATCGGTTTTTGTGGCTACGAAGTCAACCTCATAGGAACCTTGTTTTCCAATATTGACATTCCATCCCCTTCGAAGCAATTCCAGGAACACTACATTTTCCAGCATTCCGGCGATATCATTGTCACGATATCCCATTGTTGCATGGCGTAGACCCAAATCTGAGATAAAGTATTTTTCTTGGGTTTCCAGAAGCCGTTTTCCCTTGATGTCGAAGCGTGGTACCTTGCAGATCAAAAATGCACTCTCCAGGGCCTTGATGTAGGTGTAGACAGTCTCGGTGCTGAGTTTTCTCCCTTGGTTCTTTAAAAAATCAGAGATGGTTTTTGCAGAGAACGTGTTCCCTATGTTGTCCATCAGGTACAGCACAACCTTCTCGAGCAGATTGATGTCGCGGATATTGTTTCTCTTGACCACATCTTTCAACAGCACCGTGTTGAACATGTCTGTCAGATACCTATTGAGGACGGTATCATCCCACTTCATCTCATGAATTCCAGGAAGGCCTCCATACCGAAGAAAATTGGAAAAGTGCTGCTCCTTGTTCAGGTTGACCTCATCCTTGTTGGTTTTTGCAAACTCAAGATATTCACCGAAAGAAAGCGGATAGACAGGGATTTCTATATAGCGTCCTGAAAGCAATGTTGTCAATTCGCCTGAGAGGAGTTTTGCATTGGAACCGGTTATGTAGATGTCGCAATCACAATCGACACGGACTGAGTTGATCACCTTTTCCCATGATGCAACTTCCTGAATTTCGTCGATGAACAGGTACAACTTGTCGTTCGCAGCCTTGGCTGCAACGGTAATTGTCTCGTACAATGCCCTATAGTCCTTCAGATTCTCGAACTGCAATGATTCGAAATTGACGGAGACTATCTGGTTTTCCTTTGCTCCGCGTCTACGGACTTCTTCCTCGGTGAGCTCTAATAGTACGCTCTTGCCGGATCGTCGCATACCTGTGATTACCTTTACGACTGGTTTGTCCATGAAATCGAGGATCTGTTTCATATATGTTTCACGAATGATCATTGAAATTCCCTCTTATAGAATTTCTTATATAATAGCATATTTATTCTATAATAACAAAAGTTTCTTTTATAAAAGAAATAACTTCTGATGAGGAAGGTGCTCCTCAAACCAAATAGGTTCTATCAGTACCCTCAGTCATTCGCATATAGTTGTTTTTGAGCATCAGAAGACACCCATCCTCTTTTGCAAGCAGGCAGGACCTGGAAAAGGACTTCGAGGCCGGAGTTGTTCCACTCAGGCTTCTTCTTATGCTCAATTTTTCAATGGAATTCCATGAAAACCATTCAGTCAAACTAGTTGATTATCGAACAGAGTAAAAAAGTATTAACTCAAGGACTCCTAGATTGCTTGCCTGAGTTTGGCAATACCCCTTTGCCATCAACCCTTCTTTCAATACTGCTAGACTGCTGGAATTCTGGGAAAGGTCCCTCAATTTTTTCGTGTATTGAATATATTTTGCAGTGCTGTTCACTTGATAATAATGTGGCTTAAACCGAAGATGGTTTCATACACCTTACTGTCCCAGATAGGGTACTTGTTAGGATAAAAGAAATGCAGGACTTTGCTTGCTCCGATTATAGAATGATTGATCCACAGTTTGCATGAAGCGAGGAAATTTTGGTCCAGACATCCTTGCTCACCCTTTTCAAAAAACTCCGAGGTATCCTTTTCTGTCATGTTGAAATGAAGTACTGTGGGCATCCAACCATAGGCCATGTGGGCTACAGAAACAAGACCGTCAAACGATTTCTGATCTTTTAACGTAGATGAGATATTCAGAAGCGATTCATAGACTGAGATGTAGTGGTCATCATGCACTGGCAGCAATTGCTGTAATCGAGTTTCAAAATAATCGGTTTGTAAATCATCAATAGCCATCATCACCTCCTGCTTATATTTAGTAATTTACTCTTTCTGTATCTCTGAGTGCAATATATATCTTCTGTACTCATTGGGATACTGAGAGGTGATTTGGAGGAATTTCTTGGTAAAATACCGAGGATCTGCTTCATATATGTTTCACGAATGACCATAAAAATCCCCTCTTATAGAATTTCTTATATAGCAGAATATTTATTCAATAATAACAAAAGTTTCTTTTATAAAAGAAATAATTCCTCATGAGGAAGTAATGCTGGAGGGTAGGCTGACAGTCCCATTTCGCTGTGCTGATGGATGACGATCAGGTAGTGGAACCGATACCGTTTTTATGGATTTTTCACATCTGTTTTTGTTGGTTCAGCAAGTATTTTCTCTGAAACAATACGTAAAACCACGAGGGTCTAGTAGTATATACTAAGGATTTTCATCACCCTGCAATGGCTAGTGAAATGTCGCGTTATGGACATGTGCAATGCTACCGTGTCAATGCGATATTGTTTACTTTGCGATTAGCCATTCCAACAGGTTTTTTTGTAGGATCCCTTCATGGTTTGTTCCTGATCCTATTTCATCCAGTGAAAGGAGTATCTTGGGATGGTTGTCGTGTATTGCCTGAAGTGGGGCAAGTTCTCTTTTGAGCGTATTTTCATCAAGGACTGAGGCTGATACCTGATAGTAAGTCACTCCTTTTTGGGTGGTTGCAACAAAATCAACTTCCTTGTCTGCAAGCTTTCCGATGGAAACCTTGCAACCACGTCGTC
>JAQVVB010000348.1 GCA_028699215.1 Sphaerochaeta sp.
CTGCTTCCTTCTCAGGTGAAGGCCACTGATATCGCCGGCAGCCTTACCATCATGTTCAACAACAAGACCATCGCATTGGTGGATGTTTTGACATACACTCCTTTCACGTATAAGAATACCGAACGTTTGCTGAAGGGCTTACTCGGTCCGTTCTTGTGGTCAATTCCGCTCGCATTCATGCTTGCTCTGATCATATCCGCTTCCATTTCCCGGCGCAGCCAGCAGTATACCAAAGGTGTTCAGGATGCCCTTACCTTATTAAGTAAAGGCGAGAATGGTGTGCAACTGGTAAAGACGAAAATCGATGAGCAGAGAATCATCAATGAGGCGATAGAGCAGCTTGATGCAAATCTTTTACAGAACAAGGTGAGCCGGCAGTCTTGGTTGAGAAGCATTAGCCATGATCTCAATACTCCTGTTGCATCCATGAAGTTGTTGTTGGATGGAATGGCAGACGGGGTGTTTCCTCTCAATGAGGATACACTGGCATCGATAAAGAAGGAGAATGACGAGCTTTCTCAGCGTATTGCTTCAGTGGTGCTGTATGCTAATCTGCAAAGTCCTGATACGAAGGCAGAGTTGCAAAGCTTGGACTTTGCCGATTTTATCGATGCTGTTCTTTCCCGTTTGCAAGAAGGGGAGAGAAGAAGGATTTCCGTAGATCTGAAGATACGGGAGAAGCAAGGAGACCCCACATTGCTGATGCACGCCTTCTTATCATTGTTGGATAACGCACTCAAGACCTCATCTGCTCATATCCTTTGGGAAATTGATGAGACTGGGTGTACGATCACCAATGAGGGGCTTCTGAGTGAGGGTGTTGATTTCTTTGAGCCTTGGACCAGAGGTGATGGTGGAAGAAGTACTGCCGGTAACGGTTTGGGACTTCCCATCGTGTACCAGGTGATGCGTCTTCACCAAGGAAGTGCTTCCATCGAGCAGATTGAGAATACGGTGGTCGTAAAACTCAGATGGTGAGTTTCATCAACTCATTGCCAGAGAAGTCTCGAATCGAAAAGGTTTTCTCACTGTAAAGACAATAGCTGTTGGGAAAGCCACCTTTAGGGATCGAGACCGAACCTGGGTTTATATAAAAAATTCCGTCTTTTTCTTTAGCAAGAGGAATATGTGTGTGCCCGCTGACGATGATGTCACCTTTTTTGACTGTAGGGATTGTGTGGTGTCCGTGTGCAAGATAGATCATACGGCCTTCAAGTTCTTCCAAGAATAAAGAACTGTAGTCTGACAGTATAGGAAAATCTAGGACCATTTGGTCGACTTCTGAATCACAATTTCCTCGTACACAAATAATTGATTCTTTGCAACTATTTAGTAGCGCATATGTTTCTTTCGGGTTATACTCGAGGGGAAGTTCATTTCTGGGACCGTGGTAGAGAAGATCTCCGAGCAATATAAGCCTGGAGGCCCCGCTTGTTTCATAGGCGTTCAGAAGTTTATGCATGAAATATGCACTTCCATGAATGTCTGATGCGAAAAGGTATATCATAATTATATGATAACAAAATCGGTTATGTACTGCAATGATGTTGACAATGTAAGTGATATTGTCTTTGTAACCTTCTTGTGTTCTACACAAATAAAGATTGTGCACATAATCCACACACAAATGTCAAAATTCCACACATATAACTCTACAATTACAAGATTCCTACACATTAATCTACAGTTCCTACAAGTTTCTTCCATTATACTCACAAAGTGCATCAGCATACTGATGTTACAAATAAACTCTCACGCAAAAAAATGGAGATTTACGTCATGAAGAAAAAGTTTGTATTGACTCTGGCGCTGGTTCTTATGGTAGCTGCCACCTTGGTTGCTGCACCTGTCGAAGTAAGCGGCGAATTCAAAGCTGGTTACAAGTTCACTTTTACTGATCCCATTGGTATTGATAACAAGAAACTGGATGGTAACTATGCTGATGCAGCTGAAATTACCGTTTCAGGCGATTTCTGGTCAGTGACTTTTGACAAGCTTGCCTTCTCTGGAGACAGCGATAATGCAGCTACTGCAAAAATCATGCTTGACAAGGCACTTGCTGAACAGGGCGTGGACATGGGCGACCTCACAATCACTCTTGGCGTTGGTTCCAAGGGAAATCTGAAGCCTGCTGATGTTTACAAAGATTCCAATGATGCAGTAGCTGAACTTGAAATGGATGCAACTGGTAATTCATTTGATGTAACTGTTGGTTATGGTTCTTTGGCAACTATCTATATGGGTGCTGATCCTACCGATACTACCAACAAACCTATTGTTGTTGGTGTTACTACTACTCCTGTTGATGGAATCAAAGCTGGCTTCGGTTATACTAACTATGCTCTCGTGAAGGCTGATACTGCTGGTGTAACAACCAATACTTCTGCTGGTATCACCGGTTCAGTTTGTGTAGATGTTGCAGCTCTTGCTGGTCTTGATTTCGGTTTGAGCCTTTCTGCTATCGATGTATTCTTCTTTGAAGATAGCGTAACTGCTAAGGCTGTCAACAGACTGTATACTGAAGTAACCGCATCTTATGAAGATGTAGCAGCTTGGGTAGAATACCAGATTGTAGACAAAGTAAATAACCTTAAGACCTCTGTTTCTTATAGTGGTATTGAGAATGTTGGTCTCTCAGCTTCTGTTAAGCTTACTGACCTTACTGAAACTGTCGTTAATGGTCTTGAAACTACCATTGGTGCAGGTGCAAACTACACAATGGGCGGAGTCAAATATGCTCTTGATGCAGAGTATGTTGTTGATGGTGATTTCACCCTCACTCCTTCTGTATACATCGCTTTCTAAGTTTTCCGAACCTAGGTTCGATAAGAGGTGGCCCATCGTTGATGGGTCACTTTTCTGTTTTTAAGGACAATCGTATAATTTTTTCCATGGATTGTTCCCACCTTCCCCTAATCTTATTTTGCTTGTTTCCTATGGCAACTTCGTAGGAACCAGGGGACCGCATTGGCTGTAAGCTAAGCATGATCTTCTATGCATGAAGACTCTCTTAGCCTTGATGCTTGCAAAAGATTGTTACCTTTCGTTATGCTGAAACTACGAGGATACAGCAATGAGTAAACCAAGCAAAGTTGACTACTTCAATGAAGTGATAGGAGAGGTGGCAACCGAAATATCGCA
>JAQVVB010000349.1 GCA_028699215.1 Sphaerochaeta sp.
TTGATGAGTTCTTCCAACATGGAATAGTGGCTGTTCTCTTCTCTGATGATTGCCTCTACAGCCTTGCGCATCTCCTCTGTCTTCAACGTGTTGATTTGGGAGGTGTAGAATTCAATGCTGTTCTCTTCAATATCCAATGCCTTTTCATAGAGTTTCATCTGATTGGTTTCTTTCTTGAAATCATCTTTCTTGAAGGATTTGAAGATGGTTTTTGCACTCTTTTCTGCTTTACTGGGAACCATTACAGGGATGGTGTTTTGTTTGAGGGAGGTGAACACTTGCTGATGTTTCACTTCATCTTCTGCAAGCATGGTGAAAATGGATTGCAGACCTTTAGTCGTGGTTTTGGAGGCCAGTTCCTGATAAAAAGCTGCTCCTTCCTTTTCCATTTGGATCGCTATAGAAAAAATATCCATATTTGTATCTCCTTATGTGTTCATAGTATCAGTGTACTGACAGCAGTGTCTTACTGGCAAGGAAATAACGTGTAGTATCACAAACGAATGAGAATTTCTTATCGTATCTTCTCCTTATACATAGAGAGTGGAAGCAATCATCACCAAGAGAATGGAAACCAAGGTATCAAGTGAGAGTGTATTGTCGACATAATCGGCATTTTCCTTGTCATTGGGACGCATGTAGATCGTTATGACAAAAGGTGGAGGGGTGAGGAACATCACTATCAATGCATAACGGTAGATGCTTTCCATACCAAGTATTTGATCTACCAAAAAATGATTGATCACCAAGGCCAAGCCTACCAGTGCGATTTTTCTGACCAAAATGGTTTTGAGCGACCACATCAAGCCTTCTCGCTTGATATGAATGCCATATCCTATGGAGAGGGCGATAAGCGGTACCGTCAGGTTGGCAAGGAGTGTGATGACTTCCCCAAGGGCTGTCCACAATGGATGAGGAGTGAACTGTTTGCCAATGATGCTCACCACAATGCCTGCAAAAATTGCCAAAATTACTGGTGAGGTGAAGAACTGACGAAGCAACACTTTGGTGTTGGAAACCCCATCGCGTTCCTTGATCAGCAAAGCCATGAGTACAAAGAAGACGAAAATCACCTGTCCTAGGTCGATCAAAGCCATTTTGCCGAGGTGCTCACTTCCGTATACGGAAAGAAACAAGGCATAGCCCAACATACCCATTTCGAAACCTCCCAACAGAAGAGGGAAATAGGGTGATTCCAAGCGAAGGGGTTTTGCAAGGGCTTTTCCCAGTAAGACCATACATAGGCAGACAAGGAAAATGGTTGCAATCAGTATGAGATATCGACTTTCGATTTCCAAGGAAGAGAATGCTTGGAACAAGAGCGCAGGAAGGGCCAAATCGGAAACTATCCGTTTGGCTCCAGCTACTGAAGTTTCAGTCAGCGTCTTGGATCGCTGCAAGAGGAATCCAAGTATGAACAAAAGGAGAATGGGAAGTATCGAATACATAGCTATCCTGCCAGTTTTTGAAAATCTACCTAAACAGTACCATGCTTGATCTGACCGTGCAATGTTATCTGAAACCAAACAGGGGAGGGAAGACAAGAACGACAACCATTGCCCAGACGGGATAGACGATGAGGAAATGCATCTGCATCTCAATGATTTTTTGAAATGACTGCTTGTTCAGAAAATAACGGATATATCCCACACAAAGCAGCATGAGGTTGCATAAGAGAATGATATTTTCCCCTAATGCTGCTGTCTTGTTGGCGGTGAAGCCAGTATCTGATAGACGAAACACGATTCCTGATAGTGCAATCATATCTACGATTACTGCACAAATGACCAGTGCAAGAGAGAAAAAGTCCCAAAGAAGGCTGGGGTTTTGAGCAATGCTTGTGAAGTGGTGATCTGTACTGAAGCTCTTTGCGCTCATGGAGTACAGGGTAAGAGCCAGGACTAGAGCGAGGATGACATCGAACCAGATGAGCAGCAAACGATTCTCGTAGGCTTCGTTGGGAGTGAGCATGAAGGCGGTGATGAGACTGAGAAGGACTATGAGAAAGAGAGGTGTGAAAATCTTTGCCAAAGTGGGAGCGATGCTTTCTATGAGGTTCTTTTTTTGCTCAACCAGATAGGCTGCTACAGGGAAGAGACCAAAGAACCCAAAAGGAACCAAATAGGAGGTGATGAACTTTTCAGCATCGATCTTGATCAGATTGAAGGTTCCCATGGTGAGGAGAATGAGGACAATTCCACCCAGTCCGATCAAGATGATGTACATGAAGCATTCTCCAGCAAAACGGACAAAATTCAAACGATTGTTTGGACTACGCCATCCTGAATCGGGATTTGCTTTGTTTATCGGACCTGCATAGAAGTAGATGAGTAAGAAAAGAAGGGCGATTGGTAAGTGGATGATTCCAAGAATGCTTGTATGATACGGCTCATACGATGGGTAAAGATTGATCCACAGTGCACAGAGCGGGAAAATACCAAAAATTACAAGGCTTTTTGCCCAAGGCAGGGATCGTTTCCAGAACAAATAGACAGCAACAGGGAAAAACGCGAAAAGTGCTGCATTTTTCACATAGAGCATGTCATATTTTTCAAAGTCTCCAAAGCCGAAGAGCGCGGGGATTTTGCTCAGAAGACCCCCCAGCAATGCCAATGCGATCACCATGAGCAATTCGACTTGATTTCTCCGTTGCATACGTGGTGTATTTGCAGGAACCAGCAGTTGTAACCATAGATCTTCGGTTGATAATTTTGAAAACTCGTCGTGGATGACCGAGACATCCCCAAGTCTACGGACGGCAAGCAGAAAGGCCTCCTCGGTATTGATTCCTTGCTCTGAAAGTTCATCAATGCTGTCACGTACATGTGATTCAAGTTCTTCAATATCATTATATCCAATGGACCCGGTTGAAAAAAGATGGGTTTTCCATTTACGAATCTGTGACTCAAGATCGAACACGATAGGTACCTCCGTACATACTGGATCCTAGGTTTGTTGTTCTTCGAACAGCACTTCAAGAGCTTTTTGGACTATATTCCATTGATGCAAAAGTGTTTTGTACTCTTCTTTTCCCGCTTGGGTGATTTGATAATATTTTCGTTTTCTCCCATTTTCCGCTTCATTCCAATAAGAATCGATGTATCCAATGGATTCTAGGCGGTGTAGTAC
>JAQVVB010000350.1 GCA_028699215.1 Sphaerochaeta sp.
CCAGGGCATGGAAAAAGAAGCGAAGGAACGAAACATCAATACCGTATTGTTCACCACCTCCTGGGATACAGAAAAAGAGAAAAGGGCATGTGAATTTGCCCGCGATCCCATGATAGCCGGGGTGGTGTTCGCCATGATCCCCCAACAGCCTGATTTGGTGAGGGAGTTGAACAAACTGGTTCCTGTTGTGGCCGTTGGTGACAAGCAGAATGAGCTTGGTCTCGATACGGTTGATGTGAACAACTACAATGCTGGCAACCTGGTAGCCAAACACCTCTTGGAATTGGGGCATACACGAGTTGCCTATCTTTCAACCAGTCTCAACTCCCAACATAGTGCCCGTGTACGACGCTATGAAGGATTGAAAGCCGAATTCAAAAGCGCTTCTCCAGGAGGAAAGCTTTCCTTGTTGACCATGGACATTCCTTCCCTCACAGAACTGAATACCGTCGATATCGAGCACCAGACCGGGTATGCCTTGGCCAAACGCTGCATCAAGGAATCGCCTGATGTCACTGCCATGGTTGCCATCAACGATATGGTTGCGTATGGGGTCATCGATGCAATCCGTGATGCTGGATTCAGGATTCCTGAAGACTACAGTGTCTGTGGATTCGACAACATCTATCCTTCTTCCTTCCGTGGGGTGAGTCTCACTACGGTCGAGCACTATATCATCCAAGGGGGAAAGAGTGCCATTCGTCTTATTTCAGACAAGATTTTCAAGGTTCAACCGGTGGTTGCCGATTCTAGTGCCGTTACTCGGGTGGAGTATAATTGCAGGCTCATCGTACGGAATTCAACGGGAAAACCTGTAAAAAGAGAACTAAATGTTTGATTGAATGGTTACTTGCTGAAACAATCTTCTTCTGGTATATACTGTTCGCTGGATGGAGGTCTTTTCATGAAAGAAAAACAAGTGTTTGTACGGAATTTGCAATATTATAAGTTCTGTGCCTATGGGTTTTTAAAGGACCTCAGGTTTTATGAACCTTTCATCATGCTTGTTTTCTTGGGAAAAGGGCTTTCTTTCGTACAAATCGGTACACTCTATGCGGTTCGTGAGATTTTCATCAATGTCATGGAGATTCCCTCGGGGTTGCTTGCAGACACCATGGGAAGACGGTTGACGATGATCGCCTCCTTTTCATCGTATATCTTTTCTTTCTTGATCTTTTATGCTGCACAGGATTTCAAGATTCTGTTGTTGGCCATGATCGCCTACGCCTTCGGTGATGCGTTCAGGACCGGTACGCATAAAGCGATGATTTTCGATTATCTCCACATGAATGGGTGGGACGACCAGAGGACCCATTACTATGGACATACAAGGGCTTGGTCCCAACGGGGAGCTGCCCTCTCTGCTCTGATTGCAGCTTTTTTAGTGTTTTGGCAGGGGTCTTACGCTCCAATTTTTCTTTTCACCATCATTCCTTATGTGTTGAACATGGTTTTGATCCTTTCGTACCCTAAGGCTCTGGATGGTCCTCGACATACAAGTGACCGAACATTGAAGCAAGAGTTCACCAAGGTCGCACGTTCATTGCTTGACAGTCTGAAAAATGGAAAGATGCTGAAAGCCATTTCCAGTCAGGCTCTCCTCAGTGGATATTACAAGGCTTTCAAGGACTATCTACAGCCCATACTCAAGGCATTCACCCTCAGTCTTCCTATTCTTTTAGGTTTGGCAGAACAGGAGAGGACGGCCATCATGATCGGTATCGTCTATTTCTTGCTCTATTTGTCAACCGCTTTTGCCTCCAGTCGCTCTGGGAAATTTTCTGAACGGTTCAAGGAGCTTGCCACTCCTCTGAACCTCACCTTGTTGGTAGGACTTGTTCTTGGATTGCTGAGCGGTCTCTTTCTGCATTTGTCGTTTTCTGCAATTGCCGTACTGCTGTATCTGGGAATCTATCTTCTAGAGAATTTGAGAAAACCGATGGGTATTGCCTACGTGAGTTCACACATGAAGCAGGATTCGCTTGCTTCCGCACTTTCTGTGGAGTCACAAGTCGAATCGATATTTGCCGCCGTCATCGCCATGTTGCTCGGCCTCTTCAGCACCTTGTTTGGAATAGGTTTGGGCATCTTGATCGTATCGGCACTTTGTCTGGTGGTGAGTTTTTTCTTGCAACTGCAGAAAAAAGAGAGTGCAGTCTGAATCATTGATCACTTCTTGGTAGTTTCCTCACTTCTATCGGTTGCCGGGGGAGGAGGGGGGCTTATGCGGTCGATTTCCGCTTTGGTTTCCTCATCGATGGTTACCTCAAGAGAAGCAAGCGACTGTGATAACTGTTCTTCATTGGCTGCTCCAATAATCGGTGCGGTGAGTAGAGGATTGGATGCTACCCATGCTACGGCCAGACTTGCAGGGGCAATCCCCATTTTCTGTGCAAGGAGGCTGAACTCTGTAGCAGTGTTGAGATAAAAATCCCCTTCATAGCGTGTCTTGTAGGCTTTGTTTTCAATCAAGCGGCCGGAAGATGTGTTGATGTCTTTTCCATAGCGACCAGTGAGTAGTCCCCCTCCCAGTGGGCTGTAGGATATGACGGCAAGGTTTTCGGCGTGTGCGAGGGGAAGCAGTTCCACTTCAACCTGGCGTTTGACGATATTGTACATCGGTTCAATGCAGTGGATTGAAGTTAGGTTTTTCATTTCGGCTATTCCCAACATGCGTGCAATTTGCCAAGCTGCAAAATTGCTGACCCCCACAGAAAGGATTTTCCCTTGGGAGACGAAATCATCAAGGGTTCTCAAGACCTCTTCAAGCGGGGTATGCGGATCGTAATGATGAATGAAATACACATCGATGTAGTCGGTTTGCAACCGTTTCAGACTCTCATGAAGTGACACAGTGAGATGCTTGCGGGAGCTTCCCTTTCCATTGGGTCCTTCAACCATAGCAGAGCCGCCTTTTGAAGTGATGACCAGATTGTGGCGTTCCTGTTTGGTGAATTCTCCGAGGTACTCTTCTGCTACACCTTTTTGATAGACGTTCGCACAATCGAAGAAATTGATGCCAGCCTCTCTGCACTGATTGTACATGGCTCGGGAAGTGGTTTTGTCAGCGCGACCACCAAAGGACATGGTGCCGAAGCAAAGTTGGGAAACCTGGATTCCTGTCTTTCC
>JAQVVB010000351.1 GCA_028699215.1 Sphaerochaeta sp.
GAACGATTGCTCAGTGAGGGATGGAAACCTGTACTATATTTCTCAAACAGCAATATTTTTCCCGAAAGTGAAGCTGATCGAAGGTATGAGGCTTTGCTGCAAGTTTCCCAAACGTATGACCTCGATGTCATCCGGGAAACCTATGAACACGCCCCTTGGCTCGAGGCCGTAGCTGGATTTGAAGCTGAAAAGGAAGGGGGGCAGCGGTGTGCACGTTGTTTTGCCTATAACCTCAAGCAGGCTTCCCAAAAAGCTGAAGAACTGGGCTTTTCCCATTTTTGTACGACATTGACCGTGAGCCGATTCAAGAACAGCAAACTCATTTTCAAGGTTGGAGAGCAGTTTCCCCACTTTGAACCAATCGATTTCAAGAAAAAGGGTGGTTTTGACAGGAGCATCGTGCTCAGTAAGGAACTGAATCTGTATCGTCAGCACTATTGTGGATGTGAGTTCTCCATGTGACTCGATTTGATTCTCCTTATCCAGTATGCTATACTCGTGCGTGATTCGTAAGGGGAGAAAGGGTTATGCGAAAGCTTCTGAAATTCTTAACCGGGAGACTTTTCATCTCTCTGGTACTCATTCTCCTTCAATTGGCGGTCCTGATCAATATTTTTGGTTTTGCCAAGAATGATGCCTTTTGGATTCAGGCCCTTTCAACGCTTTCAATCATCATGGCCTTGGTTGTGGTGACCCGCGACCTCAATCCAGCATATAAGATTGGCTGGATGCTGATTTTCATGATCATCCCCATCTACGGAGGCATCCTCTACATCTTTTTTGGAAACAGGAAGATGAATGGGGTGATACGCGATCGACTCAAGGATTTCAATACATTGTACGAAGAGGGGATGGCTCAAGTTCCACTCCCTGATGGCCTTCCTATGCAGGCCTTGGAATCGTATGACCCTCTTTTAGCCCGGCAAGCCCAATACATAGACAACACCAGCGGATTTTCCCTTTGGAGCAATACAGAAGTCCAGTACTTTGCCCTAGGCGAGGAGTGGATTCTTGACGTTCTTGAAGAGTTGAAAAAAGCTAAATCCTTCATTTTCATGGAGTTTTTCATCATCGGGGTAGGTGAGGTATGGAATGCAGTACTTGCCATTCTCCTAGAGAAAATCAATGAAGGGGTGGTGGTGAAGTTAATGTTTGATGATGTAGGCTCCATTCTTGATATCCCTCCCCATTATGAACGGACGTTACGGAGTCTTGGGCTCGAAGTGGTGGCTTTCAATCCCTTGAGAGCACATTTCAACAGCCGCCTGAACAGTCGTGATCATCGAAAGGTCTTGGTCATAGACGGAAACGTCGGGTATACCGGTGGGGTGAACATTGCCGATGAATATGCCAACCGCAAGATCAAGTATGGGCATTGGAAGGATACGGCTGTCAAACTGAAGGGCGATGCGGTCTGGAACCTAACGCTCATGTTTTTGCAACTCTGGAGTTTTTCTTCCCGGGAGCGTTTTGATTTTTCCCAATTTCGCCCCACTGTCAAATACAAGACAGATGGTTTTGTCCAACCTTTTGGGGACAATCCCCTGGACAACCAGAATGTGGGTGAAAACGCCTATCTTCAGATCATCAATATGGCAAAACACTATGTTTGGATCACCACTCCTTATTTGATATTGGATAATGAAATGGTTACAGCTCTTAAGCTGGCTGCCCAAAGTGGTGTGGAGGTTTGCATCATCACTCCTCATATTCCTGACAAGTGGTATGTTTTTGCCGTTACTCGGGACAACTATTATTCCTTGCTTAGTGAAGGGGTGAAGATTTTTGAATACTCTCCAGGATTCATTCATTCAAAGATGTTTGTTTCTGACGACAAGGTTGCCATCATCGGGACCATCAATATGGACTATCGTTCCTTCTACCTTCACTTTGAAAACGGCGTGCTCTTCTATGGGTCTTCGGTTGTAAAAACGGTGAAGGAAGATATGGAACAGGTTCTGGAGGTCTCGCAACAGATTACCTTGGAGTATCTGAACAAGCGAATGATATATAAGAAACTTGCTGGGACACTGCTTAGACTTGCTGCACCAGTACTTTAGGAGGATCTGATGAAATTTCTCAACTATGGGTCTATAAACATTGACCTGGTGTTCTCTGTCGACCACGTGGTTCAACCAGGTGAAACCATCTCCAGCAGTGCGCTCACTAAAAGCGCTGGCGGCAAAGGGGCCAATCAGAGTGCTGCTTTGGCCAAGGCGGGAGCTGAGGTGTATCATGGTGGAAAAATTGGTTCAGACGGAGTTTTTCTCGTTGATTTACTTAATGGGTATGGCGTCGATACTTCTTTTGTCCGCCATTATGAGGGTGCAACTGGTCAAGCCCTTATCCAATTGGATGCGCAGAAACAGAATGCCATTGTGCTTTTTGGTGGTGGAAATGTCGAAATCACCAAAGAGGAAATTGATGAAACCCTTACGCATTTTTCCTTGGGGGATATGTTGGTATTACAGAATGAGATCGTCCATACTGGATACCTTATCGAGCAAGCGAAGAGAAAAGGCATGTCGGTCTGTTTGAACACCGCTCCTTTTGATGAGAAGATCCTGGCGTTGCCTTTGGAAAAGGTCGATGTGTTGGTGTTGAATGAGATAGAAGGAGCTGCACTTGCTAAAACCAATACTGGTTCATCCTTCACTCAGGTGCTTGAGGCATTGGTGAGTGCATACCCCCACAGTGAAATTGTCCTCACCGTCGGCAAGGGTGGAGTTTATTATGGCTATCAAGAAATCAGGTTGTATGAACCCATCTATGATATTCCCGTTGTAGACACTACTGCAGCAGGCGATACCTTCGTTGGATATTTCCTTACTGCCCGTTCTTTGGGGTACGGGGTGCAGGATTCTCTCAGACTTTCCTGCAAGGCTTCAGGCTTGGCGGTTTCCAGAAGTGGTGCGATGCAGTCGATTCCTCTGAAAAGTGAAGTATTCGATTGATCGTTTGAACAAATTCCCCTCAGTGCAGTCGAAAAAGAAAGAAACCAGTGATTTTCCCGATCACTGGTTTCTTTATCGTTGCAAGCTTGTCTGTCCGGACCCGCTCTGAAATACGTTAGTTGGCGACTACGAACAACGTCTTGTTGTTGTCCTGCTCCTGAAC
>JAQVVB010000352.1 GCA_028699215.1 Sphaerochaeta sp.
AGAAGAGATTGTTCCTGTAGTAGAGGAAGAAGTGGTTCCTGTTGCAGAAGAAATCGTCCCTGTTGTACTTCCTGTAGCGGAAGCGACTGCTGCTACGCCTGTAGATAAGAAAGAAAGTCGATCCAGCACTACCATCACACTTGGTGGTGGCTTGAATTACCAAGCTCAGTTTGATGGCGTTCCAGGGTATAACCCGTACAACATACAGGCTTCTCTGGGTGTGCAGTTGAACAATTTGATGACTTTCAACAGTAACCTCGGTCTTGGTGTTGATCTTGGTGTCTCCTATACCCCGTATTTGTCAGCTTTGGTAGCTGAAGGTTGGTTAGGTGTCATTAAAGACACTTCCAACTTCAGTTCCGTTGACCATGCCGCAACCATTTCCATCGCTCCTGTGATCAACATGGAGTTTGGTAAGGTTGTGGCGAATGTTGGCGTCGGTGGGTTCTTCAGCTATGGTCCAGAGTTCAATTCTGCCGAATCTGAAAAATACATGTATGGTGCTTTTGCCAAGCTTGGCCTTGGCTACCAGGTCAACAGCTGGTTCTCCTTGGGTGTTGAAGGGAAATTCGGTTATGTTTTGAGCGATCCGGATTATCCGATGTTCTATGAAGGTGGAGTCTATTTAGGCTTCAGTTTCTAAGATAAGCAGATGTTTTTAGATAAAGAGCCCAGCGATGGGCTCTTTTCTTCAATCATTGCCTTGACCTGACAAGTTGGGTATGGCTATCATAGAAAGAGATATGGTGAGTATTTCCTTTTTTACTGACAGGGGAAAGAAAACACTCTGTTTTATGGTCTGCAAACCGTAAGCGGTGAATTTGAGCGATTTGCCTTTGTAAGGCAAAAGGATGGTTAGCTTTTTTATGAAATCAGGCCGAGTGCAAGCATGCATCGACTATATCAAGTTCAATCAAGAGGCTGAAGGATTCGAATTTTCTGAAGCCGATGAGAGTTCCCTGCGTGGAATTTTGGAAGGCGACAGCAATCCCGACGAGTTGATACAAGAGATAATCGACAGCCAGGGTCTGGACACCAAGTATATACCTTTGGCCAACGAAGGGGGAATGTATCCTCACACGACCTGTTTGGTAAACTTCTTTTCCATTAAGGATCGTGCCAAGTTGCGTAAGATTGAAGCGATGTTTGCCAATATCCGAAGTGCTGAGATACTTACAGAATCAGTACAGAATACTTATGACTTTGAGTATTTGAAGTCAATTCATGCCCGATTGTTTGGTGATCTCTATCCTTCCAGTGGACAGGTCAGAACCACTACTGCTGCAAAGCGTGCGGTATTCTGTAGCCCTGAGTTTATTGAAAGTGCTTCTGAGGACATCTTCTCCCGATTGCGCAAAGAGCATTATCTCAAAGGAATGGAACGGGAAGGGTTTATAAACGATCTGGCTTTTTTCATGGGAGAAGTGGAAGCCTTGCATCCGTTTAGAGATGGTAATGGACGAACAGCCAGATTGTTCTTCTATCAATTGGCAATGAATGCCGGGTATGATCTGGACTGGGCCTTAGTCGATCCCGATCGTCTGCTTGAAGCAGATATCAGCGCCATTGACGGTGATTATCAATTGTTGATTGATGTTTTGGAAGAAGTGGTGATCTGATAGGTTTACCAGAATCGAAGGAGAGGACAGCGTTTGTCCTCTTTTTTTATTGTCTTTGTCTTGGAAAGACCCGTACTCATGGTTGCTTGCATCGAAATATGATAGAGTTAAGCAATCGTGAATAGGAGATTTTAGCATGACAAGAATAGCCTTTTTTGATACAAAACCCTACGACAAGACCTGGTTTGACGCACTATGCGTTGATTATGATATCCAAATTACCTATTTTGAGCCAAAACTCAATCAGAATACCGCTCTCTTGGCTAAAGGCTTTGAGGTGGTTTGCGCGTTTGTAAACGATCACATTACCGAAGAGGTGCTCGATCAATTGTATGATGGCGGGGTGAGACTCCTTGCCATGCGCTGTGCAGGATACAACAACATCGATTTCAAGGCAGCGATTGGAAAGATCCATATTGTCAGAGTACCCGCGTATTCTCCCTATGCAGTGGCAGAGCATGCCTTGGCGCTTTTACTCAGTGTAGTGAGGCATACCCATCACTCGTATGTGAGGACTCGTGAGTTCAATTTCAGTCTGAATGGACTTGTCGGGTTTGACTTGCATGAAAAAACCATAGCCGTGGTGGGAACAGGAAAAATAGGCAAGGTGTTCATACATATCTGCAAAGGATTCGGCATGAAAATATTGGCCTTCGATCCCTATCCTGATCCCTCTTTAGGAGTGGAATACTGTTCGTTTGAAGAGATTTGCAAACGAGCCGACATCATCAGCCTGCATTGTCCTTTGACGCCGGAATCAGAACATCTAATCAATAAAAAAACCATTGGGATGATGAAACAAGGTGTGGTGCTCATCAATACCTCCCGTGGCGGGTTGGTCGATAGCCAAGCTCTTCTGGAAGGAATCAGAAGCAAGAAAATTGGCTCTGCAGCATTGGATGTGTATGAAGAAGAAGGGGAGCTTTTCTATGAAGACAGAAGCAACACCATTCTCGAAGATGATGTGCTGATGCTGCTTATTTCCATGCCGAACGTGTTGGTCACCAGCCACCAGGCTTTCTTGACGCAGGAAGCCCTTCAGAATATTGCCAAGACCACCTTAGGAAGCATCAATGAATACGTCAAGGGAGATGTCATGACCCATGAGATCTGCTACCAATGTGCTACGTGTCACAAGGTGCCCAATCAACGTTGCTTCTAGCATGTAATCATGTAAAACCCCATGTTCTGGATTTCATGGGGTTTTACCCTTTTTATTCGGCGTTATTCTTGATTTGCTCATATGCCCACGTCTGATTTATCCGGGTGAAAACCCCTTTCTTCACGGGGAAATGCTTTGTTGTTTCCAAGAGTTGGGTGTAGAGAGAGTCTTGGCATTGGATTGTCCCTTGCAACTCTCCTTGTTCATCAAATACTGAAAAAAGCAACTGCCCCTCTACTACTTGATGATCACTGAACAACAGCGTGTAGTTGTCTTTTCCCATTTGCATCAGAAGATAGAGTTTACACAGTTCAATGGTACAATCTTCCA
>JAQVVB010000353.1 GCA_028699215.1 Sphaerochaeta sp.
ATCAGTCGCATCAAGCTTTCCATAGCGGATATTGTCAGCTATGGTGCCATTGAACAACCATGTATCCTGAAGGACCATACCAAACAAGGATCGAAGTTCGTTTCGTTCAAACTGTTTGATATCATGGCCGTCAATGACGATGGCCCCACTTGTTACATCGTAGTATCGCATCAACAGCTTTACCATGGTGGTTTTACCTGCTCCCGTCGGACCCACTATTGCTATCTTTTGGCCAGGTTTGATGCATGCGCTGAAATTGTGAATGATCAGCTTATTTGGGTCATACCCAAAGGAAACCTTGTCGAAACAGATGTTTCCTTCCAAGGAAACAGAAGTTTTTTCATCATGATTGCTCACACCGCCATTGATCGTCAAAGCTTGCAGAGAGTCTTGAATCTCTTCCTCTTCATCAAGAAACTCAAACACCCTCTCTGCAGAAGCAGCGGTCTGTTGAAGAATCGTGGAGATGTTTGCAATTTGGGCAATTGGTTGGTTGAAGGAACGCACATATTGGATGAAGGCCTGAATACCTCCCACTGACAAAGCACCCTTCACGGCCAAGTAGCCTCCTGCAATACAGATGGCAACATAGGAGAGATTCCCTATGAAGTTGATGATCGGCATCATCAATCCAGAAAGGAAATTTGATTTCCAGGCTGAATGATATAAAGCTTCGTTGTATTCTCCAAAGGTTTTGGCAGAGTCTTTTTCTCCGTTGAATGCTTTGACCACTACATGAGCGCTGAGCATCTCTTCGACGTGTCCATTCACTTTTCCCAAGTACTTTTGTTGATTCTTGAAGTGCTTCTGTGAACTTTTCACGATGAATACAACCACAACAGAGGAGACAGGGATGACACACAAGGCAACCAGTGTCAGTTGCCAACTGATGGAGACCATCATGATGCCAATGCCTATCACAGACGTCAAGGAAGTGATGATCTGAGTCATGCTTTGGTTCATGGTCTGACTGAGCGTATCGACATCATTGGTTATTCTACTCAACACCTCACCATTGGAGGTTCTATCATAATATTGCAGGGGAAGACGATGCATTTTCTCATCGATGTTGTTTCTCAATTGATAGGTCACTTTTGCTGTAATGCCGCTCATTACATATCCTTGTAGATACATGCATAGGGCACTTGTTGCATACAAGAGAATCAAATAAAACAAAATTTGTCCAATTCTGGAAAAATCGAGATTACCACTTCCTGCTATTTTTCCAAGCATCCCGGAAAACAAGACATCAGTGGCCTGCCCAAGCATTTTGGGACCAAGAATCGAAAATACAGTTGAAGCGATGGCCAATATCCATACAAACAGGATGACCCAAATATATTTCCCTAGGTATTCCACTAGTTTTGCCATCGATTTTTTGAAATCCTTGGCTTTTTCTCCACCTGCCATGCCATGCATGCCTGGTCCACCTCCCATTGGTCTCATTCCCATGGGTTTCTGTTGTGTTTGGAGCTTTGCATCTTGCTGGTTTTTGCTCATACCAAGTCCTCCTCAAAGAGTTGCGAAGAAGCAATCTCATAGTACTGCGGGCAGGTTTTCAACAACTCTGCATGAGTTCCTTGACCGACAATCTTTCCTTCATCCAACACAAGTATCTGTTCTGCTTGCATGATGGTACTCACCCGTTGGGCAATGATGATGACCGTACTTAAGGATGTGTGCTCCTTAAGAGCTTTTCGCAACTTCCGATCAGTCTGTACATCCAATGCAGAGAAACAATCATCAAAGATATAGATTTCGGGTTTCTTGATCAGAGCGCGGGCAATGGAGAGTCTTTGTTTCTGCCCTCCAGAAACATTATCGCCCCCTTGGGCGATGATCGATTTGAACCCGTCCTCTTTTGCTTCAATGAAATCAATGGCTTGTGCGACGCTGGCGGCTTCTTCCATCTCTTTTTGGTCGGCATCATTTTTGCCATAGGCAAGATTGGATTCGATAGTTCCTGACAACAGCACCCCTTTCTGAGGAACATATCCAATGATGTTTCTCAAATCTGTCTGCTTGACGCTTTTGACATCAAGACCATCGACAAGGATGCTTCCCTCTGAAACATCGTAAAAACGCATCACCAAATTGGCGATTGTCGATTTTCCTGAACCGGTGGATCCAATGATGGCCGTCGTTTTTCCTGGTTGCGCTACAAAAGAGATGTCCTTCAGTGCATATTCCTCTGATCCTTGATACTGGAAAGAGACATTCTTGAACTCCAACAACCCTTTTTTCTGAGCATTGAATTCCATGGCTTGTTCAGGGTCGACGATTGAATTCTTGGTCTCAAGTACTTGTGCAATACGATTTGCCGAGACGGATGCACGGGGAGCGAGAATAAACATGAACGAGAGCATGAGAAAGGACATGATGATTTGCATCGCATATTGCATGAACGCCATCATATCACCGACTTGCAGTTGAGACTGTGCGATCTGGTGTGCTCCAACCCAAACAATCAATATCGATACCACGCTCATCACCAAGGTCATGAAGGGACTCATCAAAGACATCACCCTGTTCACAAACAGTGTTGTTTTGGTTAAATCTTCGTTTGCGTTGGCAAATCGCTTCTTTTCGTGGTTCTGGGTACCAAAGGCACGTATCACCATCAAACCGGTAAGGTTCTCCCGCGACACCAAGTTCAGTTTGTCGACGAAATTCTGGATTGCCTTGAATTTTGGCATCACCACAGACATGAGGATCAATATCATCCCAACGAGAACAAGACAAGCTACAGCAATGATCCAGCTCATCGAGGACGATTTGTCCAAGGCCATGATCACACCACCTATTCCCATGATCGGAGCATAACAAATCATGCGAATCCCCATCATGAAGAACCGTTGGATCTGGGTTATGTCGTTGGTGCAGCGAGTAATAAGGGAAGCTGTCGAGAAAGTATCGAATTCGCTGTTATTAAAGCTTTCAATTTTCTCAAAAACATCCTTTCTCAGGTTCCTTGCAATTTTCGCAGCTATTCTTGAAGAAAGGAAACTTACCAATATGGTGGCAACTCCTCCCAATAATGCGATGAGCAACATCTTTACACCTACTTTCAAGATGTAAGAAGACTG
>JAQVVB010000050.1 GCA_028699215.1 Sphaerochaeta sp.
TACAGCTGCCAAAAAGAAGGTTGAGTCGGAGGGTAATGAGTCTTAACACTGTAATGAATAAAATTTTGCAATAGCCAGCTTCTGCTGGCTATTTACATGTATGGGTGGATTATTTGTTATTCTTCATTGATCAGTGCATTGATGTAGTAAGAACTATCGTTACAATCTGGAAGAACCTCGAAATGATTGATTGATCAAATTGAATGCGTTTTCACAGATAAGAGCAAATGAATTCCCAAGTCTTCAAAATTAAATTGTGTACAACGCTTTTCCATCTCTCCTTTTGTCAGTATATTAATCATTGAAATGAGGCAAAGTATATACGTGTCATTTTGGAGGATGAAACCTTGCACAATACAAGAAATATTACTGAGAACATCATATGGATAGGCGCCAGTGATAGGCGGATTGAAAGATTTGAAAACCTTTTCCCTCTTTCTCATGGGATAGCTTATAACTCCTATCTTATTCTTGATGAAAAAACTGCATTGCTCGACACCGTCGATGGCTCGATAACCGATCAGTTCCTGGAGAATGTGAATCATACCCTTGCGGGACGAACACTTGACTATCTAATCGTCAACCACATGGAACCTGACCACTGCGCAAACATTGAAGCATTGGTTCGACGCTATCCTCAGGTGAAACTGGTGGGGAACAAGAAGACCTTTCAATTCTTCAACCAATATTACACCTTGGATATCACGGAAAACCAATATCTGGTTAGTGAAAATGATGAAATTTCTTTAGGAAAACATGTTCTTCAATTCCATCTTGCCCCTATGGTCCATTGGCCTGAGGTGATGTTCACCTATGAAAAGAGTGAACACATCCTGTTCTCTGCCGATGCATTCGGTACCTTTGGTGCACTGTCTGGAAATCTTTTTGCCGATGAAATTGATTTTGACCGATACTTTTTGGACGAAGCAAGGCGGTACTATGCAAACATCGTAGGAAAATATGGAGCTCAAGTACAAGCTGTGTTCTCCAAGCTTCCTCTATCAGAGATCAACATGATTTGTCCTCTTCATGGACCGGTATGGAGAGAACAAGTATCCAGCATCATTGAAAAATACCAGCTGTGGTCGACCTATACCCCGGAAAAAAAGGGCGTGGTGCTTGCCTATGCGTCTATGTATGGAAATACGGAAAATGCAGTGCAAAAGCTGGCTTCTTTACTCGCCGTTCGTGGAGTCAAGGATTTGAGGATGTATGATGTATCGAAAACCGACCTTTCCTATATTGTTTCAGATGTCTGGAAATATAGTCATCTTGTCACTGCCTCTCCCACCTATAACCTGCATCTCTATGCAAAAATGGCGAATGTCCTGGAGGACCTTGCGGCCTTGAATATGAGAAACCGCAAGGTTGCAATCCTGGGAAACTACACCTGGGCGAGTGCAGCAAAAAAGGGGATGGAGACAATTTTCTCTTCCATGCAAAACATGGAAGTCCTTGGTTCCTATGATATTAAATCCAGTCCCAAGGATGAGGACCTAGCCTATTTGGAAACATTATCTGATACCATCGCTGCCTCGGTGTTTGAAGAACCGCAACAATAGATGATGACAAATCAAACAAGACCCCATTTTTGGAGTTTTGTTTGATACAATCATTCAGATGCAATTTGCTTTTCTTGTTTCTTCCCATCTTTTTTAAACAGGATGCGTTGGGATATCAAGACAATAGCTAGAAGAACAAGTCCTACCGCATCTTGATAGATGTTTGCAGTGATCAGTAAAAGTGCTCCACAAAATGAGAAGATTCTCAAAGCAGTATTCATTTTTCTTATCATATACCCTTCGGTAGCCATGCCAATCATACAAACACCCACAATTGCCGTAGCAGTGACGCGTAAGGCGATCAGTGGTGTAGTGTCTATCAACAAAAGAGCCGGGTTGTAAATGAACATATACGGGACGATGAACCCAGCTAAAGAGAGCTTGACCGACTGAAGTCCTGTCTTCATCGGATCCCCTCCGGAAATACCTGCTGCTGCAAAAGACGCAAGCGCTACAGGCGGAGTGATGTTTGCAAACATGGCAAAATAAAATACGAACATATGGGCTGCAAGAGGTGGAATGCCCAATTTCACCAGAGCAGGAGCTGCCATGGTGGCGGTGATCAAATAAGCGGGAATGGAGGGGAGTCCCATTCCTAGGATCATACACGTGACCATGGTCAAGATCAGAGTCAACAATAGGTTGGCTTGCCCGAGCTGTATGATGGCGTTCGCCATATTGAGTCCGAACCCGGTTAGGCTGACCACCCCGATGATGATGCCGACGACTGCGCAGGCAACAGCAACGGAAACCACCGAACGGGTACCTTCATTGAACGCATCAAGGATGTCTTTGAAACTCATTCGTGTTGATTTGCGGACCATACTCACCACAATTGTTGCGACAATCGCCCAAAAGGCAGAGAAAATTACCGTGCTTCCACTGAAGAGCAACATATAGAGCAGAAATAGGATGGGGATCAAGAGATGCCCACGTTCCATCATGACATCCCGTACTTTGGGGAGCTCATCCTTGGGAATCCCCTCAAGGTTGTTCTTGGATGCACGAAGTTGGACCTGTACGATGATGCCGAGATAGTAGAGCAGGGCAGGGATGGCAGCACTGATGACAATGACACCATATTTGATTCCCAGCATCTCTGCCATGATGAAAGCCGCAGCTCCCATGATGGGGGGGAGCAGTTGTCCGCCCACAGAAGCCGAGGCCTCTACAGAACCTGCAAACTCCTTGCTGTACCCAGTTTTTTTCATGAGAGGAATGGTGAAGGCTCCGGTAGTCACTACATTTGCCACAGCGGAACCATTGATGGATCCCAAAAAGCCTGAGGCGATGACAGCAACTTTAGCTGGACCGCCTTTTGTGCTGCCTGCAAAAGCGAGAGCAAGGTCATTGAAAAATTTCCCCATTCCTGATTTGTTCATGACCGTACCAAACATGATGAAGAGGAAAATATAGGAGGCCGCTACATCGACGGAAGTACCATAGATGCCTTCAGTGTTTATGAAGATGTGGTTGACCAATTTACTCCAGTTGTATCCTCGATGCATGAATATGCTGGGAAGATTCCTACCCACCAAGCCGTAGGTGAGGAAGAGCAGACTGAGAATGACCAACGGCCATCCTGAAATGCGTCTGGAGGCTTCAAGAACCAATACGATCAAAAGGGTTCCCATGATGACGTCCATCGTGTTGGGAGAACCCATTCTGTTGATGAAGTTGATGTAGTCACCCCAGACATAGACTGCTACCGCAATTGAAGATAAAGCAAGCAACACATCATACCAAGGAATTCTCTTCCGCGATGCCTTTTTGCCGGCAGGGTAGAGAAAGAAGGTCATGAAGAGCATCATCGCTACATGCAAGGAGCGATGGAGATGGGTAGCTGGGTACCCGAGGAACGAAGTGATGAAGTGATATAGAGCTATCCCAATGGCGATCAGGTAAACACCTTGTGCCATGTATTGGTTTTCAAACTTTCTGGTCTTTGACTCCTTGTCGAACTTTTCCAACAGTTTTTCCTGCTGGAACTTCATTTCAGGATTCATTTCGTCGAGGGAAATCTTGGCCATAGTGCTATTTTTCCTTTTATAGTAAGTGTAAGCGGTTCGTGATGGGGAAGATCCGGCCCCTGTACAATCTCTGTCCCGTTAACTGTAATGGAGGTGAGGGCTGTTTGTGAATGTATCCAGTCGAATCTATCGAACCTTTGGTCGATATTGCTCATAACGATCATATTGTTCTCAAACGATACCGTCCCTTTGTTTTCAGGAATGCCTGCACCGAAACCAGCCACACGGATGGTGTTCAGCGTGAAGGAGTCGTCGCTTTCAATGGTATACTCCTCAATCCAAGGAATATGTTCAAAAGAGTGGATCCAATTGAAGGTAAGTCGGTCTGTAGGTGTGACCTCTTGGCTGTACAGGCATGTATCATCGATCTGGTATGAGATGGTCAGGATTTGTTTCTTTCCCACATCGAAAAAGATGGAAAAGAGGCAGATAGCCCCCACCATCAGGGTGAGGGCTGTTCTGCCGAATAACGGTTTCTTTATACCCATAGGTTCTAGAGGATACCCACTTCCTTGTAGTATTTTGCTGCTCCCTCATGCATGGGAATGTCTACACCAAGATGCGAGTTTTCCAGTGTGATGTGCTTCTTAGCTGTTGCATGCGAAGCCTGAATGTCAGCAATGTTCTCGAAAATGCCTTTGGTGAGGTCGTAAGCGACATCAAATGGCAGATTTTCGTTGACGATCATGATGTTTCTGACCGTAGCGGTGGTGACATCGGTTTTCGTGTTGTACACATCTGCAGGAATGGTTGCCTGTACAAAGAAGGGGTACTTCTTCACCAGGTTGGCAAGGCCTTCTCCTTCGATGGGGATGATCACGATTTGGGCGGTAGTGCCCAATTCCATGATGGTTGCATTGGGAATGCCGCTGGTCACAAAGACAGCATCGACGAGGTTGTTCTTCAACTGCCCGATGGCCTCTCCATAATTGAGGTAGTCGACCCTACTGTCTTCATAACTCATGTTGTGCGCTTCATACATCATGCGTGCATTCAATTCGACACCTGAATTAGGAGCACCTACACCTACACGTTTGCCCTTGAGGTCGGTGAACTTGGTGATGCCTGTTTTATTGGTCGTGACCAACTGGACATAGTTGGGATACAGACCGGTCAAACATCTCAGTTCAGTGGCAGGCTTTTTGCCCTCGTATGCCCCAAAGGCATTGTATGCTTGGGCGACAGCGTCAGACATGGCAATGGCCATTTCCGCCCCACCTTCTCTGATCAAGGTGATGTTTTCCGCTGAAGCGCCAGTTGCCTGTGCAGAAGATTTATACCCGAGCTTATTCTGGAATACTGAGGAGAAGGCTCCTCCAATAGGATAGTACAGACCACTGGTTGGTCCTGTGGCGACAGTGATGAAGTAGTTGCTTCGATCGAGACCTCCACTTTGGGTGGTTTCAGTTTCACCTTTTGCCGCAAGACTGGTGAGGGCGATTAAAATGATGAGAGCGAGCAAGAAAGTTTTTTTCAACATAGACGATTCTCTCCTGTGTGTAAGTTTGCAGAGGGGAAAGTTCTGCTGCCTTATTCTGACTCTTTTTCCTAGTAAACTGATGGGGAATACATCAGCTCTATGAATCACAGATTATAAAGATGCATACGAAATGCATCAATATGCAATATCTATATAATTGCATGCTTTTTGCGAAAATCAATGATTTTTGCGAATAAGGCTGGAAAAATTCCGTGAATTGTCGCTATTCTTTGCTATGACAAGAACTCAATTTTTTAAAATCGTAGAGATCCGTACAAAAATCATCAGCATGGGGACTTTTTCTGCCGGTACACTCTATGCAGTTTACACTACGCATACACTGAAATTCTGGCAGTTTATCCTCATGGGATTGGCAACTCTTTGCGTAGATATGGGAACAACAGGCTTCAACTCTTACTTTGATTACCTCAATGGAAGCGACAATGCGTCTTTGAATCAAGAAGAGGACAAAGTGTTGGTGCATGAACACGTGAACCCGACTGGGGCGCTCATTGCAAGTCTGGTTCTTTTTTTATTCGCTGGAATGCTTGGTTTGGTTCTTGCGTATATGACAAGCTGGAAGCTGATATTTGTAGGAGCAGTGTGTATGGTCGTAGGATTTTGCTATACCGGAGGGCCATATCCCATCTCAAGGACTCCGTTTGGAGAACTTTTTGCGGGAAGTTTTTTAGGCTCCGTCCTGTTTCTCATCTCCTATTACGTCCAGAGTGGAAACCTTACACTTCATGCAGTGCTGGCATCATTGCCTTTTCTTCTGCTTGTTGCCTTGATCCTTTCCATCAACAATAGTTGTGACAGGATAAGCGACACCAAGTCAGGGAGAAGAACCCTTTCCATACTCCTGAGTGAACAGGGTAATACACTGCTGCTCAAAGCAGAGTTTGCCCTCTCTTTTTTGCTTTCGGTGGTGTTGGTTGCTACACGAATCTATCCACTGCTTTTTACTCCGTTTCTCCTGCTTGGATTTTTGTTTGGATACGTGCAATGCAAGGAAATGTTCAAACTGGATTTCTCTGAAAAAACCAAGCAAAAAAACATGATTCAGGTAAGTGGAATCTATTTGGTCTTTTGCTTGGTTTTCTTGCTCGGTTTTGGTTTTGATATGCTGGTATCGTAAACCTATTGCACTCTATTGTAGCTTTTTTTCGGGTTTCTTGATGGTCATTGCAAAAAGCGTGTTGGCAAGACCAAGAAGGGCGGACAGTGTGAACAGGACCTCAATTCCCAGCTTTTGCCAGATCAATCCGCCCAGCAGGGCTATCATGACACTGATCAGATGGTTTACCGAAATACCTGTGGTGATGGTAGCTGTCAACTCCTCGGGAGAGGAGGAAAGGTCTTGTACGTAGACATTGGTGGCCATGCTTGCTAAAGAGATGATCGAATCGAGTACAAAGTTGATGCATACGATGATGAAAGCAATGTCCTTCGGGAAGAGCCTATGGGCAAATCCGTAGAAAAAGCATACGACGATAAGAATAAGAGTATCTGCAATCATGATCGTCCTATAGCCCAAATGATCGACTAGACGACCAATGAGGGGTGAGAGCACCATCCCGAATCCAGCACAAATTGCAAGAAGAAAGGCAATGACAGAGGTGTCGGCGCCATAGAAGAGAATCAACACATAGGGAGCAAACGTCAGGAAAATCTGTTTCCTTGCTCCATAGAACACTTCCAGCATGTAGTACTTGGTGAACTTTTTGTTGAAGTAGATCCTGCTTCTCCGAACTGCAACCCCCCGGTCCTGCATGGCAAAGGCAATCAGCGTTGAAAGGATGAGCAACACGGTTGTAATCAAGAATACAAATTTGAATCCTGTTACCGATCCTTTTTGAATCCCAATATGGGGGAACAACAAGAAGAGACCGGTGACTGCAAGATATCCGATGATGTTTCCCCCATGGTTGATGCTTGAAGTCACTCCTAAGGAGGCTCCTCCTTTGGAGGCTTTTGCAAGACTGAGGGACATCGAGCTCTTTATGGGCATCACGATATGCTCACCGGAACTGAAAATGACCATACACAGGATTACCATGGCTTTTGAGGAATCGAGCAAGAGCAATCCAACAGAACCTGCAAGCATGACTGCTGTTCCGATTTTGAATACCTTGGTTTCACTGAACCGATACATTGCAGCAAGGATGAACACGAGCATGAGACCTGGTATTTCTCTGAAAAATTCCACGATGCCACGCTCAAATTCAGTGATTTTTACAATTTCTGCAAGATAGTTGTCTTGGATTCCCCGGTAAAAGCCATAGGCCAGTCCAGAAAAGAGAATCGCCATGAGAAAGGTCTTCACCCCAATCCCGTTTTTGTAAATTGCTGTTGTCTTGGTGTTCATAGTACATACGTCCTTAAAGGGGGGAATCCATTGAATTCAACTGCTGAATAGCTACTGGTATAGGCTCCAGTGGAAAGCCAGTATAGACGATCACCGACAGATAGACTCAAAGGCATTTCATACTGGTAGTTTTCATACAACGTATCCATGCTGTCGCATGTAGGACCTGCAAGGATGACTTTTTCAGTTGGCCCTTTTCTTTCACAGATAATGGGATACTTGATCGACTCATCCAAGGTTTCCATAAGGCCGCCGAATTTTCCGCAATCCTGATAGACCCAACGTTCCAAAGCTGTACGTGACTTACGGGAAACCAAAACGATTTCACTGACTAGGATGCCACTGTCTCCAACCAGGGAACGGCCGGGCTCTATGATGATTCTCGGCAGTACATCGCCGTAGTCTTCTCGTAGATAGCGAAGAATTTCTGAGGCATACGTTTCTATGGAGTGGGTTTTTTCTAGATATGTGGCAGGAAAACCGCCCCCCATGTTGATGCATGAAAGTTCGATGTTTTCATTTTCTTTGAGCCAGCTGAACAGGTAGTTCACTTTACTCAAAGCAGTATCCCAAGCGGTGATGTCCCGTTGTTGGGAGCCAACGTGGAACGATATTCCATAGGGGATGAGTCCCAATTTTTTTGCAAGCACCAAAAGGTCTCCGGCAAGATCGGGGTTGCAACCGAATTTTCGTGACAGAGGCCAGTCTGCAGTCTGACCTCCTTCACTCATGAGTCGTACCATGACCTTGGAACCAGGAGCTGCCTTGGCAATGTTGCGAAGGTCACATTCACTGTCTGTAACGAACAGTCGGATTCCAGCATCATAAAAAATCTTGATGTGGTCGTACTTTTTGATGGTGTTCCCGAAACTCAAGCGTGAAGGATCAACACCAAGTTCCAACAATCTTTGTAGTTCGTATATTGAAGCAACATCGAAATTGGAACCTAAATCTGAAAGTAAAGACAATACTTCTTTAGCTGGGTTTGCCTTCACCGCATAGAAGACATCACAAAAGGGTAGGTTCTTCTGCAGTTCCTTATATTTCTCTTCAATGACATCACTCAAGATAAGCTGGAAGGGAGTTTCCTTATCTTTGGAAAAGGACAAGACACGTCCCCAGCGATCTTTGGTGATGCATTCATGTATTTCATTGTTCATAGTGCGACTATGCTGATATTTCTTTCTTTATGTCAATCATCAACGGCTATTTTTGACCGTCAAGCACCTTGTTTATGTCGGAAAGAGAACTCCCCAAATGTGCAAGCATGTAGGCTGAGGCTTTCTGTATATCCCGTTCTTCCATGGCATGCAATATCAGTTCGTGTTCCCTGATGGTGTTCTCAGAACTGGACTTTACGGAAATCGAGAGAATGCGGTATTTTTTCAGTTCCATAGCCGTCAGAATGTTGATTTTGCTCAATAAAGGATTGTGGGCCATCTTGCAGATCTGTGTATGGAATTGTTCATCCAAGGCAGCCAAAGCAGGGACGTTGTTATCCTTGTTTTCTTCAATGAAACGCTGGTGGATGGCCTTGAGTTCTTCAAGTTCTTCTGGTGTGCCACGTTTGACGGCCATCTTTATCTGCAGGGTTTCCAAGGCTTCACGTACTTCTGTGGAATCTTTGAGACTGGGAGCGGATTCGATGAACCAGGTTCTCACCGTATCATAGTCGTGGCTTTGGTTGTCTCTGACAAAGGCACCTTTGCCTGCAACAAGTTCAACATATCCTTCTGCTTGTAAGGAACGCATCGCTTCACGGACAGTCGATCGGCTGACATTCAGCATCTCGCATAGCTTGATTTCCGGGGGGAGTTTCGATCCTATGCTATAGGAGCCGTTGATGATTGACTCCTTGATTGAGTCAATGACTTGTGTGGTTACAGGGATACGTTTTATTTCTTTCATGATTTTGTCTGACAACAGACTACCATAGAATATTAGTGTAGTCAAAGTAAAAAAAATATAAAAATTTTCATTGACAGGGTAAAATACTATGATATGCTCTTATTTGTATACGATACGTTGTCAGACAATCCGGCATCGTACAATTAATGGAGGATCACATGAAGAAAGCATTTTTAGTGTTGGTCGTGCTTGTTGCAAGTATGGCTATGGTATGTGCACAGGGTTCAAAAGAGAGCTCTTCTGCTGCAGGAGAAAAACCTGTGACACTCACCGTTTATTCCCCAGGTAACACCAATTCAGTTCCCACCAAGACCATCCTGAAATACAAGGAATTGGTTGAAGCTGCTTCCAACGGTTCAATCTCAATGGTTGCCCACCACTCCGGCGAACTCGGCAATGATGCAGAGGCCTTGCAGTCAACTCGCATGGGCACCATCGACATCATTTTCGCTGGTACCTCTGGATTCACCAGTTTCTATGACAAGGCAAAAATCCTTGACCTGCCATTTCTTTTCAAAGATGCAAAGCAGACCTATGAGATCGTAAACAGTGATATCGGCGAACAGATTTTTGCTGATATGGCTTCTGTTGGTTTGGTCTATCTTTCTGAAGGTGACAACGGGATGCGCCACATTGCAACCACCAACAAGAGCATTGACTCTGTTGATGACGTAAAGGGTTTGAAAATACGTGTTCCGACCAGCAAGATGTATCTTGATGTATGGAGTGCCCTTGGTGCAACCCCAGTGGCACTTGCCCTCAACGAACTGGCAATCGCCCTTGCAAACGGCACCGCTGAAGCACAGGACAATGCAACCTACCACTTGGTGGCCAATGCAACCTATGATGACATCCAGCACTATAGTTTCATCAACTACATGTGGATGGGATGCACCATGGCAATCAATGAGAAAGTCTGGAACAGTCTCTCACCTGCTCAGCAGAAGATCCTCAAGGACCAGGCAATCGTAGCTGCCAAGTACTCCTTCGATACCATCGAAGAAGACAACGTATCTGCAACTGAAGTCTTGAAGGCTGCTGGTGTCAAGTTCAACGAGACTCCTGATGTCCAGAGTTTCAAGAATAAGCTTGGTGGTTCTGAATACTACAAGCAGTACGCATCAGAAAGCTGGTATGATCAGGCTATCGTGGATGCAATTCTCGCAAAATAACACTGTTCATTTTGAGCGGGGGAGCATCAACTTCCCCGCACTATGTATGCTCTGCGAATTTGATGCCATATCCTATTGGTATCTTTTTCGTTCAAAGTCTTTTTGGTAAGGACCAATTAACATGATAGTCATAAAAAAAATACTTGATGGATTTGTGAAAGCTGTTTCTGTAATCCTGATGGGTCTCATCAGCGGCATCGTCCTTTTGATGCTCAATGAATTGTTCTTGAGAAATATTCTTGGTAAATCCTTCAGAGGAATGACTGAACTCGCAGGGTTCATGTTTCTTTGGATGGCCTTTCTCGGTGTCATCGTGTTGTATGACCAGAACCGTCTCATCTCCTTGGATATGTTCTACATACGCACCAAAGGAACCTTGCGTGAAGTGTTATGGTTCATTCATCGATTGATTGCACTCTCCCTCGGTGTAATCATGATCGTAGCGTATGTCGGCTTGTATCCCTATGTCAGCACCGAGTTCTTCTCCTCCATGCCCAAATTTGCCAAAGCGTATCAGTATCTTCCCATGGCTGTTACCGGTGGGTATCTTGCATGCAAATCAATTCAAGTAATGGTTGAGAGAATCCTCTCGTTACGCAGTAAGAATGTCAAAGTAGGGGAGGATCTCAAATGACGCTATTTTTCGGAAGTTTTCTCGTACTGCTCCTTATTGGAGTACCCATCAGCATCTCGATTGGTGCAAGTGCCATCTTGGGATGCATCAGCCTTGGATATCCCCTCATGGTCATTGGTCAAAAAATGGTCAGTGGCATCGATTCCTTTTTGCTTATCGCCATTCCTCTGTTCATTCTAGCGGGAAACCTGATGAATGCTGGTAAGATCACCGAAAAGATCTTCGATTTTGCAAAACGCTTGGTCGGCTGGATTCCAGGCGGCCTTGGCCATGCCAATGTTGTTGCAAGTCTGATTTTTGCAGGAATGAGCGGTAGTGCAGCTGCCGATGCCGGCGGTCTTGGAACGATTGAAATGGAAGCAATGGCCAAGAACGGCTATGACGATGATTTCTCTGCTGCCATCACTGCAGCATCTACGGTCATCGGACCTATTTTCCCTCCAAGCATTCCCTTGATCATCTACGGATCCGTTGCAAGTGTAAGCGTATCGCAGTTGTTTATGGGAGGTATTGTCCCTGGTCTGTTGATGTCGATTGCGTTGATGGTCATGGTCTTCATATTTGCAGTGAAACGAAAGTATGACAGAATCCCCTTCAGCCTGCGTTTGTTGTGGACTCAGTTTTTGAGTTCGATACTGTCTTTGATCACTCCTTTGATCATTCTCAGTGGGTTCACCATGGGATGGTTCACGCCAACCGAAGCCTCAAGTGTTGCCGTTGCGTATGCTTTGGTCATTGCCATATTTGTGTATCACACGCTCGATTGGAAAACCTTCAAGAAGTGCCTTTTGGAGTCGGCGATCACTTCAGCCAATACGTTGTTCATCATCGGAACCTCGATGCTGTTCAGTTATGTGCTGGTCAAAGAGGGTGTTTCCACCCAGATTGCCAACTACATCTTGGGCATCAGCGATAACCCGAACATAATTCTGTTGGTCATCAATGTATTGTTGTTGGTTTTGGGTATGTTCATGGAACCAGGGGCCATTCTGACCTTGATGTTGCCGGTGTTGCTTCCCATCGTGAAAACATTGGGCATCGATCTGGTGCACTTTGGTGTGGTGATGGTTCTCAACCTTATGATTGGACAGGTCACTCCACCGTTTGGTGTGTGTTTGTTCATCATCAGTGATGTCGCCAAGCTTTCACTCAACAGGATGTATAAGGCAATCTTGCCGTTCATCATTCCTTTGGTGATCGTACTCGTTCTGTGTACCTACATTCCAGAATTCGTCACTTGG
>JAQVVB010000354.1 GCA_028699215.1 Sphaerochaeta sp.
TCCTATCAAAGAGCATCCGATCAGGGAGACTTTGCTTTTGAAAAGGCTTTTGACACCTTTCATGGCAAGTCCGCTGCTTACAGTTCCGGCAAGCGATATGAGAAAGAGGTAGGAGAAGAGGGTTCCACTGACAAAGCCTTGTCCTATCGATTTCAAGATAAGGAGTATGAAGAAGGGGCCGAAGCTGAACAGATCGAGTACCACCAAGAGAGGGAGATTGGCCAATCCTAGTTTCAAAAAGGGCAGGGGTTTGGGAATGAGGTACTCCAACGTTGCACAGAGGAGGGTCGAAGCGGCGACAAAGGCTATTTTGCGTTCAGTTTGCGACATCGTCCACCTCCGTTGGTTGGGATTCAGATCCTACGATGGTGAGCAGAACCTGATTGGGGAGACAGGCTATCCAGTCATTGCCGGAGTCAATGGGGCTTTGGTGCGTGCAGCTTTTGGTAGGGCATGCAGAATCGAGGATTCTGGCCTCTCCATCATGTATTTCGATGAGGGTCTCTCCCAATGGTCCGTGCACGATGACCTGACGGTCGACTGAAAGTGAATATCGGTAGGAACCTTCCGGGCTTTCCACATTCAGATATCCTCCTCCTTGGCTCATCTTGCTAGAGGAGATGACAAGCAGGAAAGAGATGCAGAGAAGGAGTATGATGCTATCTACAAGGAGTGTAGGATGGTTTCTTTTCACAAAGAGAGTGTACCGTGCGATTTGGTGCTTTGCAATAAGGTGAAATGTCACTCTTTGTATGGATAGCTTGGAATTGAGGTGTGTCTCCCTGTTCAGAATGGTGAAAATCTGACAAAATCTACACATTGTGGTGGTTGTGAATAGGGTTTTTGTGGAGATTGTGTAGTAATATGTTGAGTACTGACAAGCTCTTGTCAGAATAAACAAGGTATGGTGTCTTATGAGTATGAAACTGATATACATAGTGGATAGTACACTCTCCGACCGAGAGGGGATCAAGCAGTATTTGGAATTGTCCGGATACGAGGTACAAGCCTTTGAGGATTTGCATGGTGTCCAGGTAGCTCTTGCTCGTCAGGCTCCAGATCTATTGCTGCTCGATGTGTTGCTTCCCGATGGAGATGGATTCACCTACATCAAGAAGCTGAAGCAGAACTATTCCTTCCCCGTAATTTTTGTTACGACAAGAGTGGCGGAAAGCGATCGTATCCTGGGTTTTGAGCTTGGAGCTGACGATTATGTCTGCAAACCTTTCTCCTTCAAGGAACTGGTGCTTCGTGTCCATGCGTTGTTCAGACGCATTGATGTAAGCGTGTCTGCTTTTCGCAGTGGTTCGTCTTGGACGATGGGCAATTCATTGCTTCAACTCGATGAGGTTTCCCATCTCTTTTCCGTTGATGGAAAGCCTATTTCCCTTACTGCTGCAGAGTGGCGCATCATGAGTTATCTGGTGAGCAACAGTGGCATTCTCATTACCCGTTCCCAGATACTGGAACACTGCTTCGACTACAGTTTTGAGTCCTATGACCGAATCGTCGATACCCATGTGAAGAACATGCGTGCCAAAATGGGGCCGCTTGGTTCTCAATGGATAGAGACTGTTCGAGGTTACGGGTATCGCTTTGCCGGTCACAGCACTGCAACCAATAGGGCATTTGCTGCTCCCGAAGAACAGGAATAAACGCATATGAACGATGATTTTTCACATGAAGTCCAGAGTATTTATGTGGTGGAAGACCATGATGTGATCCGTGAAGGGGTGAAACAGTATCTTGAGCTTTCAGGGTTCAAGGTCCAGGGGTTCGCTACATTGAAGGCCGCCAGAGAGGGTTTTTTGCGAATGACGCCCTCCTTGCTCATCCAGGATGTCATGCTCAGTGATGGTGATGGGTTCGCTTTTGTGAAAGAGATTAAAAAAGAGTATGACTGTCCTGTCATCTTCATGACCGCTCGAGTGGAAGAGAGTGATAGGATCTTGGGGTTTGAACTGGGAGCCGACGACTATATCTCCAAACCATTTTCCCCTAAGGAGCTGGTGATGCGGGTCCAGGCGGTATTGAGGCGGTTCAATCACAAGAATTTTTCACCTTCTGGGGATGGTCTTCTCTATGTTGGTGAGTATGTGATGCAGTTCAATGAAGAGGACCATCGTCTTGTTGTTTGCGACCAAGAAGTCATCCTTACTGCTGCAGAGTGGAGGATCTTATCGTATCTGATTCATAATTCACATCATTTGATCTCCCGTGCACAGATTCTTGAACAGTGTTTTGACTACAACTTGGAGTCGTATGAACGGATTGTCGATACCCATATCAAGAATATTCGTTCAAAGTTAGGTGAAGGCTCATGGATTGAAACAGTACGTGGGTATGGGTACCGGTTCATCGGCCATGAGAAAGAAAGAACAAAGGTATGAGAAAGCAATTCGTCAGGTTGTTCTCCGGCTTTGTCTTGGTTGTTGCAGTTGTTCTTGTAATTCAGGTATTCGTTTTCATCATTAATGGAGAGAGGCAACGCAAGGCTTGGACCAATTCGGTGTTTCAGGAGTATTTGCAGAATTTCACTGCCAATCTCCAAGACCAAGTGCCGTTTGATGGTTATTCGATGGTGGACATCGAAGATGCGTTGCTCATGTCTGCCGATGATCGGGTGAGCGGTCTGTATCTGCGCAATCCTGATGGCACGGTTGCTGTTGCATATGGAAAAACCAGTGCTGGCCATGAGCTTCCCCAACCTTTCGGCGATGGCAGAATTCCTCCTCCAAATTCAGAATTTTTCGGTAATCTGGAACCTGCCAAGGTACAGGTGAATGAAAAGGGGTTTACCTCTGTTGCCCTTAAAAGTGATGCCTATACGGTGAAGATCATTCAAAGTGGTTCTTTGGTCTCGGTGATGACGACCAAGCAGACTGGAAAGAAAGAGCAGACGATTCTGCTTCCTTCTCAGGTGAAGGCCACTGATATCGCCGGCAGCCTTACCATCATGTTCAACAACAAGACCATCGCATTGGTGGATGTTTTGACATACACTCCTTTCACGTATAAGAATACCGAACGTT